>NZ_CANLZC010000050.1 GCF_947495455.1 uncultured Shewanella sp.
GTCGTGAGTGACAAAACTGGTTACCCAGTGGAGATGCTCAACCTTGAAATGGACATGGAAGCCGACTTAGGCATAGACTCCATTAAACGCGTGGAGATCCTCGCCTCAGTGCAAGATAAACTGCCAGAACTGCCTGAGCTCAATCCCGATGATTTAAGTGAATGCCGAACCTTAGGTGAAATTGTCAGTTACTTAAATCGCTGTGTTCATAAAAGTGTTCATAACAATGCTCAAAAAAATGCTCAACATGATGACCTTGATGCAGTAGAAGCCTCCTCGCTTGGCACAGATTTTCATGTCACCACTCATGCCACTACCCAGCTTCCTCCTCATAATGAGGTCATCCTAAAAAAGCAACCAGCGGCAGCTAAGCCCTCTACATCAGATCATGCTGCCGCATACGGTAACAATCCGTGTATTATCATCATTGATGATGGTCATAATGCTGGCGTGCTCGCCGAAAAAGTGAAAAAAGAAGGATTAAATGCCGCTGTCATCACCTTGCCATCAGGTTACCCTCAGTCGCCTTTAAATGCTGAAGTGACCCATTTTCAAATACAAGCATTCGATGAATCCAATATCAAAAACGTTATAAAACAGATATTAAATGACGTAGGTACGATTGCAGGCTATATCCACCTACAGCCAAGTGCCCCCTCAAATAAAGGTGATAAAGCCCACTCAGTGGATTTAAATGATGCAAGCTTACTGCATATTCAACATGCGCTTTTATGGGCAAAATTACTGCAGCCTCATCTTGCAATTGAGAAAAGTCATGTTGAAAAAAACAGTCTAAATGAATACGGCCATCGCCGGAGTTTTATCACTGTTAGTCGTATCGATGGCGGATTTGGCTATTTAAGTCCAAAACACATACAAAATGCCGAATTAAATCAAGGAGCATTAGCCGGTCTCACTAAAACATTAAGTCATGAATGGCCTTTAACAGCCTGTAAAGCATTGGACATTTGTCCAGATTTAGATGCCAGTGCCTTAAGCAAGGCCATCATTAACGAAATGTTTAATCCCAATAAAGACGACATTGAAATTGGGATCAATGCCCAAGGACGATATCAACTTGTACCAACCCAAGCCTTGAAAGACTCAAGTCAAGAAGCAGAGACTCACATAACGCAAGCGAATCGCCACCAAAAAGTGGATAATAGGGATAAAATTCTGGTCACTGGAGGCGCAAAAGGTGTCACTTTACAATGTGCATTGGCCTTGGCAAAGTCAACTCAAGCGCACTTTATTCTTGCTGGTCGCAGTCAACACTTAAGCCTTGAACAACGTCCCGAATGGGCAAAAAACAAAACCTCAGATGAACTAAAAGCGGCAGCGGTTAACCATGAAATGGCACAAAACCGCACTCCCACGCCTAAGCAAATCGAGCAGTTAATTTGGCCCATTCAAAGCAGCTTGTTGATCGATGATGCATTAGCCGCCTTTGAGCAAGTTGGCGCCAGTGCCGAATACTTGTCGATGGATATTAGCGATAAAGCATCGGTAAGCGAACACTTAGAAAATATAACCGCCCTCACGGATATTACAGGTCTAATCCACGGCGCGGGTGTCCTCGCAGACAAACACATTCAGCATAAAACCCTCGATGAGTTTAACCGTGTCTACAACACTAAAGTCACTGGATTACAGTCACTTTTAGAGGTGCTGGATGTCAGTAAACTGAAATTAATCGCGCTATTTTCGTCTGCCGCAGGCTTTTACGGTAATGCCGGACAAAGCGATTATGCCATGGCCAATGAAATTTTAAATAAAGCCGCATTGCAATTGCATCACTCTCATCCACATATGAAAGTCATGAGCTTTAACTGGGGACCATGGAACGGCGGTATGGTCAATCCAGCCCTAAAGAAAATGTTTATCGAACGCGGCGTTTATGTCATACCCATTGATGCAGGCGCTCAGCTTTTTAATGATGTACTACTCAATGACAATATGAGCCGTCCCGATGCCGTGCAGTTGCTTGTTGGCAGTTCAATGCAAGGAAGCACACAGGAAGAAAACGAGACATCAAAACAAGTTGAGAGTACTGCTGCAAAAAAGCCTAATGCGAGTGATGTGGATCAATCACAGCACTCGCCTGCCCCTATGGCTTCAATTTTTAATGGCAATGAAAAGCTGACTTTCACACAAGTATTAAACCTTGCTGACATTCCCTTTATTGAAGATCATTGCATTGCGGGCAAACCTGTTTTGCCCACAGTGTGTGCTATTCAATGGATGAAACAAATCACCCTTAGCTTATTCAAGCAAAATGCTACAAGCATAAAGCTTGAGAGCAATGTGCAGATTGTGGTTAAAGATTATAAATTACTTAAAGGGATTATTTTTGATGAAAGCTGCAAAACGCTGGAACTCACATTAACGCCTAACCAGTTAACAAGAAGCACGCAAAATGAACTCAAGGCCATCATACATTGTGATGGACTCCCTCAATATAGTGCAGATTTACAAATACAAGCGTTATCGCCTGAGCATAAAAACAGTGGTACTTCCAATGAAGCCATGAATACACTTGACGCTGATCTTAGCCAGTTTACTGCTATAACGGGTAATAGCTTATATCACAATGCCAGTTTATTTCATGGGCCTCGTTTTCAAGGCATAAAGCAAATCACCTATTTTGATGATAACGGCTTAATCGCAGAGTGTATTTTACCTAATGTGGTAAATGAGGAATGCGGTGTCTTTAGGCCCAGTTTACACCAAGGGGAGAGCCAGCCCTTTGCAGAAGATTGCTTGTTACAAGCCATGCTCGTCTGGGCAAGGCTAAAATATGGTGCCGCTAGTCTGCCCTCCAGTATTGGCAAATTTTTAACTTACTCACCTTTAATGCCTAACGAGGTTGGCTCTATCCACCTTGAGATCATTAAAAGTACTAAACGAACATTAGTGGCCAATGTCGTGCTTTATCATCAAAATGGGCAAGTCAGTGCCGAAATGCAATCAGCAAAAATTACCATAAGCAAAAGTTTGAATGCCGCCTTTAATGCCCATTCGAACACTGTACTGACCAAGTTCAGCGATGAGCCAAGCCATAATGAGCCAGACCAAAATGTTAGCGCATAATCCGCTCAATATGGCGAGCCTTCTAGCGCAAACAAATGGAAGCGACATGCCACTGCGCATTGCGCTCTTCGTTCTACCTAATGCTCCTACTCTCAAACAAGCATTAGCTAAGATAGGCCTGTCCTATCTTATGCTTGAGGCTAAATTTACCATCATAGATCTTCCCCTCACCTGCTTTGAGGGGGACTTACAACTAGCCATAGAAAGCTTGCAACGCAATGAATTAATTGATGATATCGCTCAATCGAGAAAAAATGTCTGTGTACAAATCAAAAGTCATACTCACCGTTTACTGATGCTCCCAGCACTTCAAGCGGCAAAATTAAAGTGGTCATCCCACGCCATATTATCCAGTCTGCAATGTGCATCATCAACACAAGCCCCACTGGAGAAACAAATACCCGCTCTATTACAACATAACGCCTTATTACAAGCCAAAGTCATGCATCGCCAAAAGGAGATAAAACACCACACTATCTTTACCCAAAATGCCGATAATAAATTTGCTAAACTCCTTGAGCTTATCAATCAACTCATGTACCGCACCTACAAGAATAACCATCATGAGTCCTTTTGGTTTTCAGAGCCCTTTAAAGGCCGTGTCGCAACCCTTAACTTTCGGCCTTCTGAAAAACCATTCCACTCAAAACCAGTTGAGAATACAATAAATAGTGGAATAGCAGTCAATGAATCAATGTCGAGCATAGTCTTGTCTCAAGGCAGCAAGTTAGCGGACGCTAAACCTTTGCTACACAGTAACAGACTCTTTTTTATTGTGACAGGAGACAATCAGGCCCAACTTAGGCAGTCATTAGTTCAGCTTGAAACAAAGCTTCGCAGTAAAAGTGATGATGTGACCTTGATAATGCAGCGAAACTTGATTGATTTTACCCATAGACAAGAGGCCACTCATCACACTAAAGAAGCGATTATTGGGCCAAAAGAATCGACATTAACCTTAGTGATACAAGCCCGATCTTTGTTCGAATTATTCCAAGAAATAACCTGCATGCTATCAAGATTGGCCAATCAATCAGATGAGAAAAAGCCTTATCATACACCTGCAGGCAGTGTGTTTTTTCCAAAGCCTCAGGGAGAGGAAGGACTGACTTTTGTCTACCCTGGAGTCGGAACCGTTTACCCTGATATGTTCAATGCACTTTACGCTTACTTTCCTCAACGGTTTGCACAACTTGAACAAGAAGGGCATTTAAGCGCTATGTTACAAGCGGATAAAATTTATTCCGCCTACCAAAGCACCACTAACAATAAAGAAGTCACAGACACAAGCCATAAGCTCGATGAGATGTCATTAGCGGAATTGGCAATTGCAGGAGTGGGGACCAGTTACTTATTCACTCAATTACTCAGCCGCTCCTTTAAACTAACACCTCGCTTTGCACTGGGTTATTCCATGGGTGAAGCCGCTATGTGGGCAAGTTTAGGCGTCTGGCAAGCACCTCATCGATTAATCGATAAAACATTAAATGATCCCCTCTTTACCTCTATGGTTTCAGGAAGATTAAGCACAGTAAAACAAGCATGGCAGCAAACAGAGTCTATTCATTGGAATAGTTTTCTAGTAAGGGCCAGTGTTGATGACATTAACACTCTTTTACCTCAATACCCTCGCGCTTACTTAGCCATTATTCAAGGAGATACTTGTATCATTTCAGGATGTGAAACCCAATGTAAAGCCTTATTAAGCGCATTAAATAAACGAGGCATTGCCACCAATCTCGTTACGGCTATGCATACTTCCCCCGCCATGAATGTTCATAGCGATCTTGTTCAGTTTTATCACCAAAACATCAAACAAGAAAATGATACCCTTAACATAAAAACACAATTTATTACCGCCGCAGAGCCACAGGCTTTTAGCTTTCAACAAAGAGGCAATACCAAAGCCATTACAGCTAACAGAATTGCACACGCGTTAGCGGATAACTTTTGTCAGCCCTTAAACTTTCCGGCTTTAATTGAAAAAGCACAAAAAAAAGGTGCTAAGCTCTTTATTGAAATAGGTGCAGACAGGCAAAACACCACATTAATCAATAAAATATTTAAACAACATCCTGATGGACAGCAAGAATATCATGCCATGGCGATCAACACCAAAGGTGGCAATTGCATTAGCGATTTACTCAAAGTCATAGCGCAACTTATCAGCCAAAACGTGCCAGTATCCTTGGACCCTTTATTAATGAGTTTTGAGCAAAAAAGTCCCCCGTCTTTTCCCGCTATGACACACACATTATTTGACAAAGGAGATGTTAATGTCTTCTCATAAGCCTTCAATGAAAAACAAACATGCAATCGCCATAGTAGGACTAGCCGCACTCTACCCCGATGCACACTCTCCACAAACCTTTTGGCAAAATCTAAAGCAAAAAAAAGATGCCAGAGGTCCGTTAACCACTCAAAAACTCAACGCTGAAATCAATGATTATCAGGGTCAGCAAGGGCAGGCCGATCGCTTCTATTGTGATAAAGGTGGCTATATTCAGAACTTTCATTTCGATCCTTCTGGTTACCATATTGCTGCCAAAGAATTAGTTCATCTCGATGATAGCTTAAAGTGGGCCTTACACACTTGTTCAAATGCGTTAAAAGATGCCAATATGGCCTTAAATGAAAGCGCATTAGCAAGAACGGGGATCATTATGGGCACTTTGTCTTTCCCCACTGGGCAATCCAACCATCAATTTTTGCCTCTATATCACAGCGTGGTTGAAAAAGCATTGCAAGCCACCTTATTCAACGACCCAAGTCATCCCCTTGATTTCATCTTGACGCCTTTTTCCTTAAACGAAGATCTCGCCTATCAGGCTCAGCAGCCCACTCGCTTTAAAGGACAAGATGGCAATATTGCTCATAACGCTTCTCACATAATCAGTGAGGCCCTGTCACTCAAAGGCCCCCAATTAAGTCTAGATGCAGCCTGTGCCAGCTCAGTGTATTCCTTAAAACTGGCTTGTGATTATTTACATACCCACAAGGCTGATACCATGTTAGCGGGGGCCGTTTCTGGCGCGGATCCCTTCTTTATCAATATGGGCTTTTCGATTTTTCATGCTTATCCTGAGCATGGATCGCCAAAAAATGAAATTTCAGCCCCTTTCGATACTAAAAGCCAAGGCTTGTTTGCCGGAGAAGGCGCGGGGGTAATCGTCCTTAAAAGGTTGAATGATGCGATCAGAGATGGTGATCACATCTACGGCCTCATCGACAGCATAGGCTTATCCAATGATGGTAAAGGAAAGTTTGTTCTAAGTCCTAACAGCAAAGGGCAAGTCAATGCCTTTGAGCGTGCCTATAACGCCAGCAGCATTAGCCCTTCGCAAGTTGAAGTCATTGAGTGCCACGCCACAGGTACCCCTTTAGGTGATAAAGTGGAACTCACCTCCATGGAAGACTTTTTCATCGACAAACTCGATGGAAGTACCGCGCCACTGATTGGCTCTGCAAAATCCAACTTAGGCCACTTATTAACCGCAGCGGGAATGCCGGGGATCATGAAAATGATCTTTGCGATGAAAACAGGAAGCTTACCTCCAAGTATTAATATTGAATCCACCATTCAATCACCAAAAGGCTTGTTTGGTCAGCATAATATTCCCACTCAAGTCACCCCATGGCCAAGTAAGCAGAAGTCATCCACTCATCAACGCCATGCTGGCGTGTCTGTTTTTGGTTTTGGTGGCTGTAATGCTCACCTGATCTTAAGCAGTTATGAAAAAGAAAGTGACGTTTTAAACAGCCAACAGACAACAGACAACAGACAAGCCACCAGCGCAATATCAACTTATCCATCATTAGCCATTACGGGGATCGCGGCGCATTTTGGCCCATTTAACGACATTCACGCGTTCAACCAAGCCATTGAAAAGAATAAGCATGCTTTTATTGAGTTACCGAAACAACGCTGGAAAGGTATCGATAAACACTTAGATATTTTACAACAATTTGGCTTATCGTCAGCGCCCAAAGGGGCCTATATTGATCAGTTTGATTTAGACTTTTTACGCTTTAAACTGCCTCCAAATGACGATGACAGACTCATCCCTCAGCAGTTACTCTTAATGAAAGTCGCCGATGAAGCCATCATGGATGCCAAGTTAACCGCTGGGCAAAATGTTGCCGTGCTGGTGGCCATGGAAACCGAACTTGAGCTTCACCAATTTAGAGGTCGTGTCAACTTACACAGTCAACTTGCCCAAAGCCTTAAAGCCCATGGGATCGCGTTAACAGAAGAAGAATATCAAACATTAGAATCCATCACTATGGACAGTGTCCTTGATGCGGCAAAACTCAATCAATACACGAGTTTTATTGGCAATATTATGGCTTCACGTATTGCGGCACTTTGGAATTTTAGTGGCCCAGCTTTTACCATTTCAGCTGCAGAACAATCGGTTAATCGCTGTATTGATGTGGCTCAAAACCTCATGGCAGTCAATCATATTGACGACCCACTCAAGCAAGATCCTTTGCAAGCTGTTGTCATCGCTGCAGTAGACTTATCCGGAAGCATTGAGCAAGTCATGAGCAAAAGCCGTTTACAAAAAGTGGCGCAGGATCCGAATGACACCCTTGCGATGTTTAATAAAGAATGGGCAATCGGAGAAGGCGCGGGAGCCATAGTGCTTAAGCCTGAAAACCCTATGTCAAATCATCATGACAGTTATGCATCCATTGACGACATCAGCTTTAATGCTCAGCCAAGCGCCCTCTCATTGAACGACATCAACATACTAGAAACCAATATTGCTCCCAGCTTAAACGCCACTGAGCTTGTCGATGCGGCCCACCAACTTCGCATAAACTATCCACAGGCTGAACATACTCAAGCCAGTCATAGGATCGGCCACAGTTTTGCCGCATCAGGCATGGGCAGTTTGCTTCATGCACTGTTAACACTCAATAAAAGCAATAAATTAACAAAGGAACCTTTGAGGGAAAAAAGCGCCCTCGTTGCGACCTTGATGGATAAGCAAAGTGCACAAATACTGTTAAAGCAAAATAAAGCACAACAAACTGTATTAATGCAAAAGCTAACCCACCACAACAAAACAACGGCTTCAGCATCAAGCCTTCCCCATGCAAACAAGCCCACAATGCAAGTCATTAAACAGGTGATTTTAGGCGGTCGAGATATCTACCAACATATTGCCACAATTCCAGCGTCTCTTAAAAACAGTATTAAAAACAAAATTGATAAAAGAGACAAAGAGAATAGTCAACATAACGTCACTGATGCCATAACTTATGTTTCGCCGTCTACGGCCACCACATCGATACTGGACAATTCACAGCAAAACACCATGAAAAAAACCTCAACATCTGCAGCACAAGCTCAAATTCAGGCTCAAGTTCAGGCTCAAGGTCAACAGCAGCAAGAAAAGTCTGAATCCCATTTAATTCAGCTGCAAAATAATCAGACACTGGCTCAACAAGCCCACAATGCCTTTTTAGAAAGTCGCCGCACAGGATTAAAAGTCGCTGACGCTTTATTAAGATCCCAATTTAAAGCACAGTCAAACACGGCACAAGCCAATATTCAACATACTGAGCCTTTGACAATCGAGCCTTCAACAGCTGTGTCCCCAACAACTACAACTGAGCTCTCAAACTCTGACATAGCCAATGCTGAAGTTTCAAGCACAGAAAAAATCAATGCCAAAACAGTGAGCTATGTTCCACCTGTGCCCGAACGTAAACCTTGTATTTGGGATTACCACGACTTAGTGGAATATGCAGAAGGTGACATTGGTAACGTCTTTGGACCAGAGTATGTAATAATCGATCAATACTCACGCCGAGTCCGCCTTCCCACAACGGATTATTTACTGGTCTCTCGCGTTACTAAAATTGATGCCCAAATCAATCAATATCGTCCATCAAGCATGACCACTGAATACGATATTCCAAAGGATGCCCCCTATTTAGTGGATGGACAAATCCCATGGGCCGTTGCGGTAGAATCAGGCCAATGTGATTTGATGTTAATCAGCTATTTAGGCATTGATTTTGAAAATAAAGGTCAGCGCGTCTACCGTTTACTCGATTGTACCCTCACCTTTTTAGGAGACTTACCCCGCGGCGGTGACACCTTAAGGTACGATATTAGCATTAATCACTTTGCTCGCAATGGTGACACCTTATTATTCTTTTTCTCTTATCGCTGTTATGTCAATGACACACTGATTTTAAAAATGGATAACGGTTGTGCCGGTTTTTTTACCGATGCAGAGCTCAGTGAGGGGAAAGGGGTGATCCGCACCGATGCGGAATTAAAAGCCAGACAAAACGCATTAAATGGGCCTAAGCCGCATTTTTCTCCTTTGCTCGATTGCCCACAAACCCAATTTGACTATCAAGCCATTCGTCACTTATTAACCGCCAATTTAGCAGGCTGTTTTGGGGATCATTACGCTCAAGACAAACAACAAAAATCATTATGCTTTGCCTCCGAGAAGTTCTTAATGATCGAAACCGTGAGCCATGTTGATCATAAAGGAGGCGCTTGGGGATTAGGCACCCTTGAAGGACATAAGCAATTATCTCCTGAGCACTGGTATTTCCCCTGCCATTTTAAGGACGATCCCGTCATGGCAGGTTCATTAATGGCTGAAGGCTGTGGCCAATTACTGCAATTTTATATGTTATATCTTGGCATGCACACCCACACTCGAAATGGCCGTTTTCAGCCATTAGAAAATGCCGCTCAGCAAGTGCGTTGCCGAGGTCAAGTCTTACCTCAGACAGCGATATTAACTTACAAAATGGAAGTCACTGAAATAGGGTTGAGTCCGTATCCCTACGCCAAGGCAAATATCGACATTCTACTGGACGGTAAAGTTGTTGTGGATTTCCAACATTTAGGCGTCATGATAAAAGAAGAAAGTGAGTGCACACTTTATGGTAAACCCACAACAAAAAAAGGAAGTTTAGTTGATACACCGCCGTCAAAGGTTTTACCAAAAACCAATCCTAATGCACCTTTAATGCAGAAAAAATCCAATATGGATGCCAGTCTTAATAAAGGTGTACGCCCTTTAATCCATGTTCCAGCACCAATAATCAAAGACTACCCGAATCGACAACCCGATACTCTTCCCTTTACGCCATTTCATTTATTTGAATTTGCCACAGGTGACATAGAGCAATGTTTCGGCCCTGATTTTGCTATTTATCGCGGCCTGATCCCACCACGAACGCCCTGCGGTGACTTACAGCTCACTACCCGTGTCATCGACGTCAAAGGCACTCGAGGCGAATTAAATAAACCCGCCTCCTGTATCGCCGAATACGAGGTCCCCGAAGACGCTTGGTATTTTAGCCAAAATAGCCATCAAGCTAACATGCCTTATGCGATTTTAATGGAGATAGCACTGCAGCCTAACGGGTTTATTTCAGGTTATATGGGCACAACTTTAGGTTTTTCGGGAGAAGAACTCTTTTTTAGAAATCTAGATGGAAAAGGCCAACTGTTAAGAAAAGTCGATTTAAGAGGCAAAACCATAGTTAATGATTCTCGATTACTTTCAACGGTTATCGCTGGCAGTAACATCATTCAAAGTTTTACTTTTGAACTCAGTTGCGACAATCAAGCCTTTTATGTGGGTGAAGCCGTCTTTGGTTACTTTAAAGCCTCAGCGCTCAAAGATCAGCTTGGGCTGGATAAAGGGCAAACTACACTTCCTTGGCATGTCACTCATCAAGTAAAGGCCGATCACCACATTGATTTACAGAGCGCAGGGTTAACACTTAGCCCCTATTTTATCGCGCCTAAAGCGCAACCTCACTATAAACTCGCTGGCGGACAACTGAATTTCATCGACAAAGTCGACATCGTTGAAAAAGGTGGAAGCCATGGTTTAGGCTACTTGTATGCCCAGCGCACCATCAATCCCAGTGATTGGTTTTTCCAATTTCATTTTCATCAAGATCCCGTTATGCCCGGCTCTTTAGGCGTGCAAGCGATTATCGAACTAATGCAAACCTATGCGATTAATCAAGGCTTAGGTAAAGCTTTTGCCAATCCAAAATTTGAACAAATACTCTCCAATATTCAATGGAAGTATCGCGGACAAATTAATCCATTGAATAAACAAATGTCTCTTGATGTTCACATTACCGCTATTGAAAAAACAGCAAGTAAAATCACTATTATAGGCAATGCCAATCTCAGTAAAGATGGGCTGCGCATTTATGAAGTCACCGATATAGCAATTGGAGTCGTTGAAGCCTAATGCAAACAATACTAAGCCAGAATCACAACAGTAAAATCACTATTAACAGGGTGAAAATTCAATGAACTCAAGCATAAAAAATGAATCCTTAAGCCCTTGGCCATGGCAAGTTAATATGTCAACAGTCGCCTTTGATCTCAATAGCCTAGCCAATCAACTTAAAGACTTTAGTCAGTGCTGTTATCTGGTTAGTCACAATGATAAAGGACTCGGGATCAGTCAAGAGGCTACTCTTGTCGATCCAAACTTACTTGGAACGACACAAGCATCCTCACTCAACAAAGCGAATGCAACGCAGCCGCATAACCCAAATGTGCTTCCCGTTAGCGCTTTTGCTCCCGCATTAGGCACTCAAAGTTTAGGTGATAGTCACTTCAGACGCGTTCATGGGGTGAAATATGCCTATTATGCTGGTGCAATGGCCAATGGGATCTCCTCGGAAGAGCTGGTTATTGCACTTGGAAAAGCGGGGATTTTATGCTCCTTTGGCGCTGCAGGGTTAATCCCTTCAAGAGTTGAAGCGGCGATTCACCGTATTCAAGCGGCACTGCCTCAAGGCCCTTACGCTTTTAATCTCATTCATAGCCCAAGTGAACCCGCCTTAGAGCGCGGCTCAGTCGAGCTTTTTTTAAAGCATAAAGTCCGCACCATTGAAGCTTCGGCCTTTTTAGGGCTAACACCGCACATTGTTTACTATCGCGCAGCGGGCTTAAGCCGCGATGCTCAAGGACAAATTCACATTGCCAATAAAGTCATTGCCAAGGTGAGCCGCACTGAAGTGGCCACTCACTTTATGCGACCAGCTCCCATCAAAATATTGCAAAAACTCCAAGATGAAGGGTTGATCAGCTACGAGCAAGTACAACTCGCTCAGCAAGTGCCCATGGCCGATGACATCACAGCAGAAGCTGACTCTGGTGGCCACACAGATAATCGTCCTTTAGTAACCTTATTGCCCACATTATTAGCTCTAAAAGAGAGTATTCAACAAGAGCATCAATACCCCACACCATTACGTGTCGGAGCAGGTGGTGGCATTGGCACACCCGATGCGGCGCTGGCTGCCTTTAATATGGGCGCGGCTTATATCGTCACAGGCTCAGTGAACCAAGCATGTGTTGAAGCAGGTGCTAGCGAGCACACGCGAAAACTACTCTCAACTACCGAAATGGCCGATGTCACTATGGCTCCCGCGGCCGACATGTTTGAAATGGGCGTAAAACTGCAAGTGGTTAAGCGTGGAACCTTATTTCCCATGCGTGCCAATAAACTTTATGACATTTACACCCGTTTCGACTCCATCGATGCCATTCCTGTTGATGAGCGAGAAAAACTTGAACAGCAAGTATTTCGCGCCAGCCTAGAAACTATTTGGCAAAGTACCGTTGCCCATTTTAATGAGCGTGATCCGAAACAAATTGAGCGTGCGCTTAATCACCCTAAACGTAAAATGGCGCTGATTTTTAGATGGTATCTGGGCCTTTCCAGCCGTTGGTCTAATCTAGGTGAAGCGGGCCGTGAAATGGATTACCAAATATGGGCAGGACCTGCACTTGGGGCCTTTAACCAATGGGCTCAAGGCAGCTATTTAGCCGATTATCAACAACGTCATGCTGTGGATATTGCCAAACATATTCTATATGGCGCCGCTTATTTAAATCGAATTAATTTTATTACTTCACAAGGAATAAAGCTTCCAGAAGCATTACAACGCTGGAAACCGACTCAAAAAATGGGTTAAAAACGTTCCTCATTTCAAAATACGACCTTTTGAAATGGGAGCGAGTACAGTTTATCGTCAATCATCTATTGAGCAAATGAACGCGTATTTGCTCAATTCTCCCTTCTCTATTCTCCCTTCTCTATTCTCCCTTCTCTATTCTCCCTTCTCCTTTTTCCTCATTTGACTTAGGTCGTCTTTACGCAAGAAATCAACAAAACTTAAAATATACATTAATCACATTTAATTAATAAAAGTAAAATCTATGTCTTTTTTGAAACATGCAAGCCTTGCTTTGCTAATCGCCTTTAATCACTCTTCAGTATTCGCGAGCCAAGAAGCCAGTGAATTTAATATCAAGCTCACTGATTATTCAGCAGGCATAAATAATGACCTGTGTGCTAATGCCCAAGTTAACACTCAGCACCATTGTTTTCACACAATTAGATTACCGACGCCATTGGCTCAAGTCATTACCGAGCAAACGTCAAGAAAAAGTCCTATTCCTGCCAATGATTGGTTAACCCTCAATGAGCTACTTGATTTCACACAAAGCTATCATTTAATGGAACCTATCTGGTTTGACAAACTCAACGCAGCTTATGGACTAAATAGAGGCTTTAATGATCACCGTTTTGAAGAAACCATCACCCAAAACAAACTTTCTGACGCAAGAAACACGGTTAATTTATATCAGCAACAACTAGAGTCGCAGCATATGATGTCGGCTTATATGAGCGCTTTTCATATTGAACAGACACTGCAGGCATTAAAAACAGATTTTATGTACTCAAGCCCCCTTCCTAAGCATGATGCCATTGCCGCTATTAATGAACTGGAACAACAGCTTAATATACTTAAAATCAATACAGATCTTATGGCTTACGATGAAATCAATGCGCCAATTTGGGTCGAACAGTTAAACCTAAGGTTGAGTCATTTTAGCAATGCAGTGAATAATTTGCCTGACAATCAATTATTAATCCAACAAGCTGTCATGGCATTAAATGCAGCCTATCCTCTCAACATGCATGTTAACAAAGAGCAACTCACCTTTGATGCCATTTTACTGCACGATGTCTCCCCTCATCCTATTCCTGCTGCAACCTTACTCGATGATCTCAATATTGCATTAACCCAACTTGAACAAGCGTTAGCAAAACAATGGCTCACTTATTTTAGTCAAAGCCTTCCCGCACCAACATCCAATGTGCAAATATCACTAACGTTAGATGATACCGATAACAAGTCAAGTGCAACACCAGATAAAACACAATTAATTGATGATTTTATTAGTGTTTTTAAGAAAACATACACGACTCGCGTTACTCCAACAAGTAGCCAGTAACAAGTAACAAGTAGCAAGTAGCATCAAAGTGAGAAATGCTCTCGCTTTGATGTTAATCAAAATACATAAGAAACATTAAGATAGGCTGAAAGCACAGCTCATTTATTATAAGGGGCGTTTAGATAAGATACTGAATATTAAAATGATATCATTAATACTAAATAGTGAGTTCTCTCAAATATCATTTAGTTTGACACTTTGCTAATTAAAATTTGGTGAGCAACTTTTTCTTTAAGTTGACTTTCGTCAAGTTCATATTCCTCTCGATCACTAGGGTAATATGAATCAGCAAGGCAAAAAATACTAGAAAGGCATTCGCTGAGCCTATCTTCATCCTCAAGTAAGATGTGACTTGAGCATTCGAATTTCCACAGTTCCATATACGCGTTAGCGAAATCATCGGCTGAAAGTCTTTCGTTAACAAAAGATTCAGCCAAAGCGAGTAATGTTCTACTCATCTTAATATTCCTTTCTTCATATTCCTCTCATCTTAATATTCCTTTCTTCATATTCCTCTCGTCTTATAATAAAGCTATTGAGGTGAACCTTTAGCTATAACCCCATAATAAATTCACCAAATTGGCTTAATGCTACCAAACTCATTCAATTTATAAAGCAGGGATATAACAAATGAAAGTCAGCACACATGAAATGATCAGAAAGAATAAAATCAAAGCCTTTTTATCACCTCTCTATTATTCTATTCCAATTGCAATCTCTACCTCAGAATCGCTTTTATAACACTCAAAATCTGTCTTATAAAGGCGCACATGCTCGCAGTCATAAGCATTAAAATAACGCCATACTTCTCCCCATAACTGAGTAATTGTTTGAGGCATTTTACCTTTGGCCGAAAAGATTAAATATTTACCTGCTTCTATCTTCACACTTTCATGGGAGTATTCGGTTAAACTTAACACTGTTTGCAATGTCTCTAGGTTAAGATCATCCGTACTCACCACAAGATCAAACTCTCCGCTCACATCGGATTCATACGCGGTATAAGCCCCATATAAATGAGTGCTAGTTGATAATAACGAACCACAAATACGATAAAACTCATCCCACAAAGGCGCAATCTTGGCTGTTTTAGGTGTCAACTCTAGGACATTCTTTGTCCTGACTTTCAGCCCAACTAAATTAAACCCATCAATATACTCAATTCTCATCATCTGACCTTATCTGCTATCTTGCTGATCTATTATGTAATAGTAGATGAAAGATAAAATATGTTACAAATGCTATAATAAAGCGGTTAATAGATATTGGGGAAAATCATGGATACTACGCCAGCGATACTCACTCACCTATTCGATCAACTCGGCCTAAAGAGCAGCGATAAAGAAATAGAAGGTTTTATTGAATCCCACAGACTCGATGATAACATTCGTTTATATCAAGCCGACTTTTGGACTTTGAGCCAAAAACACTTTTTACAAGAAGCCTTGGAAGAAGATGCACTATGGTCAGTCGCCACCGACTGCTTAGACACTTTACTGCGTAAAAATCACGCATAAGGTTAATGTGCCTTTAAAGTCAGTCTATACTCAATTTTTTGAGGTAATAGAGGCGTATTATCATTATGAATATACTCTTCATAACCTGATCGGTAGAAGACAGACAACGGATGAGCAGACTGGCCTCCAGGTAAGGTTAAAATTGCCCGCTCTTCCAATCCAGGCTGCACAATAAAACGTTCAGATGCACCAAAATGTGGTCTTTGAACCGCCGGCATATAGTTATCACCCGCCCCCTTAACACTGGGCATATCGAGCAAGGGACTTAATATAGGATATAGACGACTAAAAGGATGTTGAATATGCAAGCGGTTTACTTTACCCCATGCTAAATCAGACCATTGATTATTTTCACTGTATTGGCTAAACAATGCATGCTTTAAATTTTTATATACCAGAAGACTTAATTGCTCCCAAGTTTGACCTTTTGCTAACCAAGATTGAGGTTTCACGGTTAATAACTGCCAGGCACTCGGTTCTAAATAGCGCTTGATCACATTCAAGTTTTGACCATAAGGAATGAGTTTATTTTCAATAGGAAAAAAGAGTTGTCTCAATAATGCCTCTCTAAAGCGGCTAACCAATGTATAGCCTACCGAGTCATCACAAGCACATGCCTGCCAAGTTTTGATAAACTTAATATCGTGTTTAAATTCCATTGGGTGCTCATTGAGTACATTAAGTAATAACTTTTGCCATGGAATAAGAAAATGCGCTTGATTATCCAGTTGTATTTGATAAAAATCTTCTTCATCAAACAGCTCAGATGATATGAGTCGATTGTAAATTTGCACATTGCGAGCCCCAAGCGCATACCCACCATCACCTAAACGCTTATCATCTGCAACAGATACCGCTCTCGCATTGGCTGTCCATAATCGCCCTAAAGTCGGGTTGATCCTTTGTGGCAAGTTATTATCATCTTGCCGCCATAAATCAGATTGATAGTCTGCTGCAGGCATCGCAGTATTATAGGGATTACGCCGAGAAGGAAATGCGCCCGTAGGTTGCCATGCTATTCCACCTTTGTCATCCACAACCAACATATTTTGGATCGGAATTTCAATGCTGGAAGCCAACTCCATAGCCTCTTTGACACTGACAGTGCTTTCTAACTCTATCACTTTGAGATTAGCGGCATAATCTTGATGAGCAACCCAAGATAAAGCATACTTCTTGGTGAGGTGTGAATTTACCCTAGCCTGTTGTGGAGCATTTTGATTAAGCAAGACATCGGTTGACATAACGGGGCCAAAAGGAGACATTTCAAATAAATACTCAACATCCTCACCCTTTCGCACTTTAATGATCTCAGTTTGCTGAGTTATTGGCGTATTTTCAGATAACGCAACCCAATCAGCAGTATCTAAATAAGCATTAGTAAAACCCCAAGCAATATGACCGTTGCTCCCCATAATCACCGCTGGAGTACCGGGTAATGACACGCCTGTCACTTGAACAACCTGCTTAGTCATCTCATCAGGATAATTTAATTGAACTCGATACCAAATAATCGGCACATCCAAAGACAAATGCATATCACTGGATAACATACTTTGCCCTGTTTGAGTTAAGTCGCCACTCACAGCCCAGTTATTACTTCCTTTTTGGAATAACTCATTTGAAATATTAGGTTGCGATAGAGAGGAGTATGAAACAGAATGAGGCGCTAGAACAGGAATGTCAGGATAAGTAACAGGTATACGACTTAAATCAAGTGCTGCTTGAAATTGGCTAGGTTGAATTAAAAAGTTCACCATATCTTGGCCGAAATGCTGCTTGATAAGTGTTAACACTAAATCTCTTGTTATCGTTTTCGATTGTAAGTCAAGATACATATTAAAAATGACTAATAAACTATCAGCCATTGTCCAAGGTTGTGGCATTGCCCTTAATAATAAATATTCAAAACTAGGCATAATTTGTTGCTCTAAAGCAGCATTAACACCTTGAGTATAGTGAAGTAAAATACTTCTTTCTTCACTTGAAAGCCGAGATAAAATGGCCTGAGATCTTATTCTAAACTGATGAAAACGATGTTTTTTATCCCACTCAATAACATGAGAGCCTAAAAGTTCAGATAGCTCGCCCGCCGCATTTCTTCTCAATAAATCCATTTGAAAAAAACGATCTTGAGCATGAGAAAAACCCAAAGCATAAGAGAGATCTAAACGATTGCTTGCACTGATCACCGCCGTACCCAAACGATCCCTTTCTAGAGTGACATTCTCATTCAACCCCGATTGAATGATATCCCCTTCTAATTGAGGTAAGCTGAGTCGTAAACTGCCATAAATCATTATGAAGATAACAAACAGCGCAAAAAAACAATAAAAAATAATATATTTCAGTCTTTTCATCGCCGTTCCTTAGGATAAAATTGAAATGAAAAAATTAGCTCATTGATTAAAAAGTCCCATTGCACTCGCCGTCATCGCTCTCACACCAGTATGAATAGTCTCAGGATAATCCGGCGCAAATTGACTAGAGTGCAAAGAAGGCAATACTTCCTCGTTAGCCAGACTGTTAGCATATTTGCCTTTATTCACTGCACCTAACCAAAAAAGAGAAATAGGTCTGTTTTCTTTCGTTTTTCCATAAAGGCCAAAGTCCTCTCCCGCCATAACAGCTGGCAATGTCATCACATTATCAGCCCCCAACTCCTCTTCTATGCTTAATCTAATCTGAGCGGTTAATGCGGGATCGTTATAAGTAGAAGGGATCCGTTCGCCTTCGTGTACGATAAACTCAGGCATCAAATCTTGTGGTACCCCCGCACTGATAGCAATTCCGTTCACCATACGTTTTAATGCATTAATTTGTTGCAATCTCACTTGAGGCTCATAAGAACGTAAGGTTAACGCTAACTGCACTTCATTAGGAATGATATTGTGTTTAGTACCGCCTTGAATCGCACCAACAGTAATAACATTTGGCTCTAAAGGCGAAATTTCTCTACTACCAATGGTTTGCAATGCTAAAACCATTCTCGAAGCAAGCACGATAGGATCAATCGTTTCATGGGGATAAGCACCATGCCCACCGACCCCTTTAATCTTAATATCCACCGAATCAACATTGGCTAATGCATAACCTGAGGTTATTCCCACTTTCCCCGCAGGAAGTTCGGCATTCACATGTAAGGCCAAAATATAATCAGGCAAAGGAAAGTCATTAAATATTCCCTCTTTTAACATAGCTTTAGCCCCACCACCCACTTCTTCTGCAGGTTGAGCAAGTAAAATAAGCGTCCCTTGCCAATCATGCCTGTGTTTAATCAATTGTTCTGCCGTGCCTAATAAGCTCACCATATGAATATCATGCCCACAGGCATGCATCACGCCCACTTTATTATTATTCTTATCCAACTGCATCACCTTTGATGCATAAGGTTTTTGAGTTTGCTCTGTTATCGGTAATGCATCAAGATCGGTACGGATCAGTATTGTCGGTCCATCACCATTTTCATAAACGCCAACAACGCCGTGCCCCCCAATATCAGAAGTCACTTCCACTCCCATTTCAGCCATGGTTTTCGCCATCATTTTTGCTGTTTGCCGCTCTTGATAAGAAAGCTCAGGATACTGATGAAAGTGTAAATACCATTTCTCTAACTTTGGCATGGCACTATCAATGGATGAACTCAGGGCACTTTGCCCTAACTGATTATTTTGAGTGGATTGAGCATTCAAACTCGTACTGATGATTGCAGTAGAAATAAAAATAAAGAGTGCTTTAATAAACACGGGCATAAACATGGGCATAAACACGGCATTCCAGCGTCAAATCAACATGGATTGAAGCTAGCACACTCAATATGTTTATTAAATCCTCTTTATGTATGATTTTCAGACAAATTTAGGTATGTTGTTATACTTTTTCATAACGAAGAGGAACAGGAAAATACTGACAAAAACAGACGAGATGTGAAGTTAATCTATCATAGAGATCTTGGCGAGTATAAGGCAGCTCATCGAGATAAACACGGCTATCAAGTTCAGTGGGCATTAAGAAATTCGCTAATCGAGTCAGATCTTCATCAATACTTTTTTGTGTCTCATCATGATAAATCTGCTGCTCTGCCGCCACCCCCGACAAGAAAAAATCACGTAAGAAACCAATTAAATCATTAAAGCTATCATCCCAATTAAGATTACCATTATTCTGTGCTTCCCAAGCCAATAATTCAATGGCCCGCATTGCTTCCCCTTGCAACGAAGCCGCTGGGCCACTACTGGGCACTAAATTCTCCCAAAGCCATAATTCAACATCTTGGACACTACCAGATAAATTAATTAATTGCGGCGCAGTCATACTATTCTCTTATACTCTAAACTGGATTAAGGTATTTGCATATTAACACACTCAAAACAAGGCTTAGCTATGCTTAACTATAAGAGACAAGCTCATCTGTTTGCTTCGACTGCTGTTGATAAGAAAATGCAATCAATTCATCGGCGCGTTTAACCAACATATCTAATTGATTATCTGGCTCCACAGCTTGTGTCACACCAAAACTGGCAGAAATAGAAAACACATGTCCAGAATATTGCGTATCTAGAGCGCTTATAGCCATATGACAAGTATTGGCCAGCTTCCAAGCTTGAGTTTCATTGAAATCAGGTAAAAGGATCATAAACTCTTCTCCTCCCATACGCACAAAAATATCATTCTCGCGCAATAATGGTTTTATATTGCTAACAATTTTCTTTAATACCCAATCTCCAGTTCCATGTCCAAAACGATCATTAATGGCCTTAAAATCATCAATATCAAAACTCACTAAACTAAATGGCGTTTGTGCATTTCGAGCCTTTTGATACAATATTTTGCCAACATATTCACCGGCACTTCGATTATAAATGCCCGTTAATGGATCGGTTTGCGCTAATATTTGATAGCGAGTTTTTTGTTTCATACTCATTACTATCCATATTATTAAAAAGCTCATTCCCCCCACTAACAAGGTCATCCATAAACGCATTTGTGTTTGTTTACGCTCAGCCATTTCTTTGGTTATCAAATACTGTTTTTTTTCGCGATCCAACACATCCAATTGTTTCTGATTGTCTAATAACTGCAACTTGGCACTTTCCAAAACCGTTAACTGACCTTTAATCCTTTGCAATTCGGCTAATTTTGCCTTTTCATAGATCTGCCGATAATATAACGCTTGCTTGACTTCCCCTAAAAGCTCATGAATATCAGCTAATAACAAAGAAGCTTTAATTATTATCAAATCAATTTTGAGCGCTTTTGCCAACTGATAAGATCCCATAGCATATTGTTTTGCTTTAGTCAGCTGACCTTCACGCTTGGCAATATCAGCAAGAGAAGCATAAATAAAATCAAGTTCACTGGTATTATTCTCTTTCAACGCCATTTGATGTGCCGTTTCTATGGTCTTCTTGGCTAAGGACAAACGATCGTCTAACAAATAGACTTCAGTGAGTGCGCGTAAATTAATGGACATCGCCCCCGTATCTTTCGCCTGCTCACATTCATCAAAAGCCTGACGAAACAATTGCACCAGATGTGCCCGTTGAGTTAACCCATCCTTAAGCAGCTGCATCATTGCATTCGCATGAATGGTTGAAATATAACAACGGCGTATAGGTTTAGTGATCTGCTTCAAAGTGGCAAAAAGTTTATCCGTATATTGCCCCGCAGCCTCAAAACGCGTCATGCGTGAAAGCATTTCTACCATTAACATATACACATAAGCATCCGCATTGACATCATTGACTCGCACCAAAAAAGGCACAATTTGATTCAATACTTTAAGGGTATTTTCAACCTTATAGGAATCTGAATACACGCCCGCTAATAGGAGCAATAAATCAACATGCTGCTTAATAAAACGCTCAGAAGGAGGCACCTCAAGATAAGCTTGCAATAATTCTTCAGCAGCTTGCATATTACCTTTAATCGCCCAAGATTGGGCCTTTAATTGTACAAGCCGATATTGTAACGACAAAGGGAGACGTGACAAAAAAGGCAGTAAGTTATCCGTTTCTATCGCAACCCGTTCCAGCTCAGTTAAACGGATTTCCTCAAGCGCACTGATTTGCGCCTTAATCGCCGCCACATCCAGCGTTTGCTCAAAAGCCAGCTGTTCCCCATTTTGCTCTTCATTTGGTGCTTGCGCAGTAACAGCTTCAACAGAAGCTTCATTTGCAAGGCACAAAGGAAGAGAAATTTGCAATAAACATAAAACAATGAAAACAAAGGGGGTTATTCGTAATTTATTGATAGCAAACATAGTCTAATTTACTCATGTATAGCCAAGATTCTTAACCCATAAAAATTCAATAAGACTAGGCTTTAGCCAGTGCCCAAGCCACTTCATCTGTGACTTTGACATATTGTGTCGAAGCAGACTCAATCTTAATAAACGGGCTCTGAATAAACTGATCCTAAATGAACAGTCGAGCCAAAAAATGCCATTATGAGTGAGCCCTTTGTGAAAGGGGTCTAGGTTTAAAAGGTTTGCTCATACTTTTATCAGCCACCACCACTTTATTTCCCCCTTGCGCTTTACCTGAATACACCGCATTGTCAGCCCTTTGCAGCATAGGATCTAAACTTAAATCCGATCCCGTATTTTGTGTCACACCAAAACTGGCCGATAGAGTAAAGTCATGACCACTGTGATGGGTATCGATGCTTCCCAATGCCACTCTGCACTTCTCTGCCATCTCAATGGCTTTATTCTCAGCCGTAAAAGGCAGCAAAATAACGAACTCTTCTCCCCCCATACGAGCAAAAATATCCCCATCCCGCACAATGGATTTGATCACTTTCACGACTTTTTTCAACGCCCAGTCTCCCGTCGCATGGCCAAAATTATCATTAATGCTTTTAAATAAGTCTAAATCAAAGGCAATAACGCTAAAGTCCGCCTGCCTAGCACACACTTGCACAAAGCTGTTCTCACCAATATTTTGTCCCGCGCCGCGATTATAAATGCCCGTCAGCGCATCGGTTTGTGCAAGGCGCTTATAAGTACGTTTTTGTTTAACACTCACCGCCGCTAAGATCACTAAAAAAAACACCCCTCCCACAAGCAGAGTCACAAAGAGCAACATATTAGTGCGTTCACGCTCGGCGATTTGTTTATTGGCTAAATATAAATCTCGCTCTCGATTTAAAAAGCTCAGTTGACGCTCTTTTTCTAAAAAATCTAACTTTGAAGTTTCAAAGGCAATGATCAAACTCTGGGTTTCACCCAATACGGCAAAATAGTTCTCTTGGTATAATTTGCGATAGTTCAGCGCTTCAGTGGTTTCAGCTAGTTTTTCGCTGAGCACAGAGAGCGGTAAATAAATTTTTGCCAGCAATTCTTTATCTTTAAGCTCATTGGCCATAGTTAGCGCTTTTAACAATCTGGCTTTTCCTCGGATCAATTGCTGCTCTTGCATATCCACTTGGGCCAATAAAATCAGCGCCGAGGCCACATCATATTCGTAAGAGACTTCAAGGGATAAAGCTAGAGCACGCTCTAGCTTAACGCGGGCAACTATGAGTTCATTTTGCTCAATTAACAGCGCCGCTTGCCCTCTTAGTGCCACAGACATCATCATAGTTTCGTCGGCCTGCTGACATTCATAGAGCGCATCGGTATACAGCTTAAACAAGCTTGGCCACTCGGCTTGGTTTTTTCGATAAACATTATCCATGCTTTCTGCATAGATAGAAGAGGCAAAACACCTAAGGCGAGGTGATTGAACATTCTCTAACTTAGCGTATAAAATATGAGCATATTTCAGCGCCTCATCATACATTTTCATCAAACCAAACAACTCTATAGCTTGTCGGTACCCTAATACCTCCACTCTAGTATTTTCTACCTTAGATAAGGCGGGTAACAGCTGATGTAAAACCTGTAAAGCGTCTAAAAAACGATTATTAAAAGTATAAATATTAGCCAACAAGACTAATGCTTGAGTATGATACTTTAATAAGCTAATATCATTATCTAGTTGTAGTTTTTGTTGCAGTAAAGCAATAGCCTCATTGGCTTGTCCACTAAGGGTCAATGATTGCGCTTTTAATAGAGCGAATTGATATTGAAGTTCAGGGGAGACTCTTTCAACAACAGGGCTAATTTCGGCTATCCCAGTGGCGACTTTCTCAGGCGCTCTCGTTGCTAATCGCTCTAATTCAGCTATTCTCTCTTCAAATTGCGAAACCAATAAGCTATCTTCATCGGCAGCTAAAAAGCCTGAAAATATTAATACAAAAACAAAACACAGAAACTTTAACAACCAACCTAAGCTTAATCTTCTCAAGCAAAGCATTAAAATTTCCATGCTTTATTCCTTAACATTCACTATGAATACAACGACAAAAAAATGATCTTAATTCGCTAAAATCACATTCTTCCCATACACTTGATTATCTCCTGTGAGTTCTGATAATTTATCCGCATCACTGTCGCGGATCGCCGCTTTTTCATCTTCAGTTAACTCCGCTTCATCCATCACAGACTCAGGATCCGTTAAAAACTGATCTTTCAATGCTGCATCCGTGCTCAACTTGGCTAATAGGCCGTCTAAATTTGACATGAGTCAATCTCCTTATTGGTTAAAAATGAATAAAATAAAACGCTTATTTTTGTTATTACTGCTTTCTCTTTACCGCTTATCAGTTACAACTTAACTTACAACTTTCTACATTCTCATACGGCTTACTCTCTTATTCTCTTATTCTCTTATTCTTACTCTTACGGCGTACTCTTACCATTCGCTGCTTGTCGTTATGACAGCTTGCTACTCAGTGTTCTCTTCATAAACACGCATTAGCCCAAATCATTGGCCGTTATTCCTAATTGAGCCAGTACTTGGTGATTAAACTGTAATGTTTCGCAGGGAGGAATACACAAAGTACTGATGTCAGTTAATCTGGCTTGGGGTAAATCTTTTAACATTAGCTTATCGATTCTGGGGGATTGAATAGGTAAAGTGGCCGCCTCATAAAGTATGACTTCATGCTCTAATGGGTACCATTGCTGCAATAAATTCACTAACACTTGTAATTTATCGAAGCTCGTATGAAATTTTGTCAGTGTATATTCACCCGCGAGACCTATTTGCCACAAGACTAAATACGCCGCAGGAGAGATAGATTGCTGATAAAACATGAATTGACTGGCTTCAATACTTTGGTGACCAGAAGTGGCAGGATCTACGCCTAAATCGGCCCAAAGGCAAGCCTCTGCCGACACACCAGGCTCCATATGGGCAAAGTAACCTTCATTCTGCAACTGCTCAATGGCTCGATGACCCACACAGGCAAAAACACCAGGATGACCGTATAAGGCGCAGACCACTTGTTTGCCTAAACGCACTTCAGTAACAATGGCATCCACCATTTGTGCATAGGTATCGCGACGGTTTTTAACCTCACCCTTTTGTGCATAAAAAGGCTGTAAACTGCGAACATTCTTATTTAAACGTTTCACCCAGCGCTCGGCAAAACCATCGGGCATTAAACTGAAGACCAGATCCGCTTGTTCAATATAACTTTGACTTAATACCGTGATTTGCCCAGCAAGGTTTAATCCTGTTCCCACACAAACTAAACGCCCTTTCTTCTGGCTGGCTACACTTTTGCTATCCATATCTTTCATTAACTCGATCCATTTTCCTAACCATGCAAACTTTAGCCATTAAACTTAATGAGCAGATTAAATCATCAACTGACAAACGAGAGGTGACTGCTTTTTTATTATTTTTGCCAATTATTTTCGCCATAGTTTTATTATTTTTATTATTATGCTGTTACTTGTAAGTCATTTTATTTCAAATGCTTTATTGCAAATGCTCAAAGCGAAACACTGGCCGTAATCACGACTTGCAACGAATCTACAACCAAGCTCTGTTCAAAAAAAACACCCAACCTGTGACGAAAAAAAGCCTTCCCTGTGACCAAAGAGTGTCCTATTAAAAGGCTTTTATGTTCCCAACAAGCAATCTACATTAAATACAGCTTTTTTCCAACATTTTTATCACAAAGGTAACCAAAAAGACTGAAATTATTTAAGTTTCTTCACTCCAAAGAAGATTCAAATACAAAATGCTGTATATTCAGATAATAAGGATAGGTAATCAATCGGTTTCAGTCTTTGAAAGACTCCAGCACCTTTAAAAGCGTTAAGTACACACTAAATTAATCAATCATCAATGCTTCACGCCTCAAAAACGCATCACCAACAGATAGCACTCACAAATAGGTACCATTCATTGAATTTTACACAATTTCATTGAACTATTACGAAATGAGTGACTCCATATAAGATCAATGTTATAAACTTGTATGTCTTACAGGTTACACAGGGCCAAGCCACAGGTTGTAAGATATCCCTTGTCAGCAAGGGGAGTGCTTGGTTATCATAAACACAGATTTTTATGAAGTAGCGCATTCAATGACAATTAAAAAACAAAGTCTGACTTTATTGGGCGCCGCTGCGCTCTCGTTATCACTTAGTGCATGTAGTGTATTTGATTGGTTAATCTACAAACCTAATGTTGCCCAAGGTAACTACATGGAAAAACAGCAAGTTGAAAAACTGCGCATGCAAATGACCAAAGAGCAAGTTCAGTATATTCTTGGTCGACCCGTTATTCATGACAGTTTTGCTGACGATACTTGGTATTATGTATACCATTTTAAAAGTGGACGTGATGCGAGCATCATACATAAAGAACTCATCATTCGCTTTGTTGACGATAAGCTGGTTCAAGCGGAAGGGGATTATGATTTAAGTCCTGATTTTAATACGCCTCTGGAACAGAGTAAGTTACCGGATCTCAACACTTCGGCGACAAATGACATTAATAATGAATCCCCCAAATAATAAGTAAAAGGCAATCAATAAAAGTAATCAATAAAAGTAATCAGTAAACGCACTACACAAGAAGATAGCAATAAGAGAGCAAAATTAAGCACACTCAATAATCCATATTATCGGTGCGCTTTTATTGATTAAAATGTACTAATACAGATAAAGCTAGGATGCAGAAAAACAAGGAGCTTAGCTAAAACCTAAGCTCTGCCGCCGGTTATCTTATTTGCACGGCCCTCATTTTTCGCTTTTTCAGCACGTCTACGCCGTACATCTTTTGGATCTGCAATTAATGGCCGATAAATTTCAATGCGTTGACCAGGTTGAATGATATCATCATGTTTAATCAGGCGACTAAATATGCCTAATTTAACTTTTTCAAGATCAAGTTCGGGAAAATAAGCACTGATGCCACTTTGCTTGACAACGTCAATACAAGTCGTGCCAGCTGATACTTTAATTTGCACTCTTTTTTGCAAATGAGGTAAGGCATAGATCACTTCGACATTAAATGGCGCCTGTTCCGCCACACTTTCTATTGCACTCATGAATGATATACCACTTTAGCCCGCCCCGTAAAAGCCGATACCATTGACGACATCAACTCTTTAAAGACTTTACCAAAAGCTTTTTCAACGAGGAAATTTGAAAATTCAAAATTCAGTTCAAAATCAATTTGACAGGCATCTTCAGCCAGTTCTGTAAATCGCCATTCACCATGAAGATACTTAAACGGGCCATTTTCTAACATTAGATGGATTCTTTTTCCTGGCTCCAATTGGTTGCGAGTCGTAAAACTCTTAGTGATCCCGGCTTTGGCCACATCAACTGAAGCCAACATGGTTTCGCCGTCAAAAGTCAACACTTTGCCTCCCACGCAGCCAGGTAAAAACTCTTGATAAGAATTCACATCATTAACAAGATCATACATCTGCATGGCACTAAAACGGACTAACACACTGCGAGAGATCTGTGTCATATCGCCTATTACACTCAACTACTAGCCTTTAATAGGCCGATTTTAACATGAAGAGAAGAGAAGGTATATTTTCTTACTCGCCTTTATCAGCCCCAAAATGAACAAAAAAAGAACAAAAAAAGAACAACCTGATTTTGTTGAAAATAAATTTACTAAAAAATGCGCATAAGTCATTTCAAATTGTTTGACTCTGAGTATAATAGCCTGCTATGGCTAAGAAAAAATCAAAAACCCCTAGTGCTTCAATTGCTCGTAATAAACGCGCAACCTTCGATTACAAATTTGAAGAAAAATTAGAAGCCGGTTTGTCCCTCATGGGGTGGGAAGTAAAATCTATTCGTATGGGCAAGGTTAACTTGTCTGAAAGCTATGTATTCCTTAGAGATGGCGAAGCCTATTTATTTGGTTGTACCATAGCCCCACTCAACACAGCATCCACACATGTTGTGTGCGATCCTATGCGTTCAAGAAAACTCCTCTTGAAGCGCCGAGAGTTAGATAAATTACAAGGTCTCGTTGATCGTAAAGGCTATTCTATCGTACCTATTTCCATGTATTGGCAGAAAGGCGCTTGGGTCAAAATAGAAATAGGCCTTGGTAAAGGTAAAAAAGAACATGATAAGCGTGACGATACCAAAGATCGTGAATGGCAAATAGAAAAAGCCCGTACTATTAAAAATTCTGTACGCCAATAAGCACACTTATTAAACAAACAGTTGTTAATCGCTATAAACTGCTTGGTGATATGCCATTAAGCAGTTACAATTATTTTGTACTTGGGGGCGATTCTGGATTCGACAAGATTCTCGAAACCCTGGGAGCATGCCGAGGGGCGGTTGGCCTCGTAAAAAGCCGCACTGTTATAGTTGCAAACGACGATAACATCACTCTAGCAGCTTAGGCTAGCTAGCCATCTTGCTCACGTTTATCAAATGGGCAGAGTATATAGATGGTCACCTTTACATTTGATAGCGAGGGAACCACGTTCAGGGGTGAACCGCGAAACAGTACTGAACTCGCCAATTGCAATCCTGTCTTTCGGAGTGTACTTGGTTAACCAAAAGAGAGACTAAGCATGTAGTGCCTTGGATGTAGGCTTTTTGGACGCGGGTTCGAGCCCCGCCGCCTCCACCAATTATAACAAAGGGTTAGCCGAAAGGTTAACCCTTTGTCACATCTGAATGGCGACAAAATAGCTGACAGCAACAGACAAATCAATATCAATTACCAAGCTCTCAATTACAAATAAGCGAAAAAAGTTGATTATTTTTCCATCATAAGTTAGCAGATATGTCATTCATAATAAATATTACTTTTAATAAAAAATATTAACAATTTCACTTTTATAATACACTGAAGTTTAATACAATAATCTCGTTTTAGACTTTTGTTGCTTCTAAATATCATTGCATAAACATATCACCTTAATTCAATCAAAACCTTAACCCGCAACAAAAACACACATCAAAACAAACACAAAAACAATATAATAATCACATATAAAGAACAACACTTCGAAATTTTCATCATCATTATTTACATAGGTATCCTGTTAATACTCAGAGTGGTTAACAATAATTAATAGTCTTCTTCCTTTATTGACTTACCCATAGACTCTGTTCTAGTGTTTATGTATAGGGTTATTTTTTCTTGTCCTTTTGCTCTCTCACCTTAAATTGAGCTGAGACCGTTAAATCGCATTGTTAAAAAAACAGCCTTCCTCTTGTGCAAATTTGAATTACCTATGGAGGTAGTTGTTATGAGAAATTTGGATCTTTTTAGTACCGCATCTATCGATCACTTACTTTGGTCGTCTGAAGAAGATATCACTGAGCTTAATTCTCCTGCTATATCGATTTTTACTGACTTCGACCACTCTTTACCATTAGTGGTTGACGCTCGCACTACCGCAGTTGAGACTGTAGAAATAATGGAAAAAACCCATGCCTATATGCGACTCGTCGTCGATAAAAATAATACTTTTTTAGGCATAGTAACAAAAGACGAATTACTAGAACGAAAAATATTAAAACAAGCACAAGCGATGGGAGAGTCTCGACATGAACTATCCATTCGAGACATGATGATCCCCAGAGAGTCTTTACTCGCTCTTGATTATCACCAAATAAAGTCTGCGAAAGTCAGCGATGTCATTCGAGCATTACAAACCAATGGATTACATCATATATTGGTTATTGATCAAAAAAGGCACCATATAAGAGGGCTCATTTCTGCAAATGATATTTCACGAAAGCTTAATATTCCAGTAGACATTACACCACCTCCCTCTTTCCAACAAATTTTTAATGTTGCTTATTAGATAATTAGCAGTTTCTATTTCAATAGCCAATAATTGGCTATTGAAACTAACTTTTCAATTGGCTCGACTCACTATTAACATTTCAAAAATTAAAAATTATTAACCATCAATCCATACAATATATTTATATTTAATCTACTATTAAAAACAAGCATTATAAGCAAATCTCATCAATATGATAATGTACTTAATACTGAAAGCATCCAGAAATGAATAAATTAAATGATCTACAATTGACACTGGCTCATGATTATTCTGCAGTACATGATATCATTCAACCTTCTAAATACTACTGTCTGTACCTCTTCCGATCGCCATAGCGACACCTAAAGCCAATACATCAATAAATAGGCTGTACACAATATGGTTTAAATAAGGAAAATTCGATGGTATACGAACAGTTTATAGCCGTTAATGAAAAAAAACCTATCTCGCAAATTCATATTGCTCTTGTCGATGATCAGCCACTAGAAAGACAATACATAGCCAGCCTACTCTCCATTTCTGACAAGATTAACCTTCAATGGCAAGCGGAAAATGGGGAAGAGGCACTCAAAAAACTCGAGCAAGAAAAAGTTGATGTACTGCTTTGTGACTTAAGGATGCCTAAGCTCGATGGCATTAGTACCGTTAAGCGTATGCGAGAAATGAATAATAACCTTCCAGTAATCATGCTGACTACTTTCAGTGATTATCAATTACTTATTGATAGTATTTCTTCAGGGGCAAATGGCTTTCTATTAAAAGATATGACTTACAATCGATTAATTAAAGCCATCATCCAAGTTAATGATGGCCACTATTTATTTGAAAATGATATACTTGAACACCTATTGTCCTCTCATAAAAAGAAAGTCAAAAAAACTCAAAAGGATATCAATATTTCCAAAAGAGAGTATGAAATATTATCCTTAATGGCTGGAGGCTTCTCCAATAAAGACATCGCTAATGCTATTTTTCTTGCCGAAGGAACGGTAAAAAATCATATTTCAGCCTTACTGTTAAAATTAAAAAGCCAAGGTCGCACCGAAGCCATTTTAAAAGCACTGAAACTCAGCCTGATTTGATAAAAACTTCACTTTAAATAAGAAAGTTAAATTGAATATAAGCTGATTAAGCAAATGAAAGAAATCGAGAATAAAACGAAATATCAATAAGAAGTAACAATACTTAGCCACTCAAAAAGTAAAGAGTGGCTAATTTCTATGATTAAATTAAATCCATTTCTTGTACTTTTTCATGAGCAATAATAGGAGTTGTACAAGTAGGTTTTTGATGTTTGTCTGCTTTCAATTGCCCTTTGCGATGCTTTAAAGCCGCATCTAATTTTTTCCCCGCAGAAGCAATTGCTGGATACATAACATCATGTGTTGCAGATACTGATACACTTGAACCTTCATAATTTGTGCGAATTTCAACTTGAAATTCACCATGAACTTTTGAAATAATGGTATCGAGTGATATTAAGGTGGGAAAGTGATTTTCTATTTTTGAGAATTTTTCAGTAATATGAGCTTTAACGCTATCGGTAACATCAACGTGGTGACCTGAAAGATTTAATTTCATAGCAATTCCTACTTTAAAGTGTCTTCTTATACAAATTTGCTGGTTTAAAATAAAAATACAAGCATAATAGTAAAGAAGAAATTAATACTACAGACACAGGTTCAATAAGAAAAACTCCTATGAACACAGTGCTAATGCTATTACATATTGCGCCAACAATGTTCTTGTAGAATAACCTACATGAGCCTATATTTAGTATCAGTGATATTTATCAATCAATAACAGCACTTCTAGGTTAATCAAACATCATCTCACATAGTCTATTTTAGCTCATAAGGCACATATTTGCTGAGGTTTATTGGCCCCCCTAAGCATTATTTATTCAAAAAGAGATAAGCAGGCATAAGATCAGTGGGTTAAAGTCAATGAAGCTAACGATAGAAACATAAAGCGCCAATAATAAATACAAATGACAAACATTTAAAAGACAAAATGTTTCAATTTAGAAGGATATAAAGGATATGTAAGTGGTGATCTTTATCACCACTTACAAAAACAAAGGTCGCGACTAGCCTTTAAGTGCGGCTTGAAGTGCTCGATCTTTCTCACCAACAGCAAGAGCAGAGTCTGCTCTTTCTTCAAATATCGCTTTCGCTAATTCATCATCAGCAACAGCCAACATTTGAGCGGCTAAGTAACCCGCATTTTTTGCACCCGCTTTACCAATCGCAACAGTCGCCACAGGTACACCGCCAGGCATCATAACAGTGGAAAGTAATGCATCTTGTCCATGCAATGGACCACAGTCAATTGGCACTCCAATAACAGGTCGTGTTGTGATCCCTGCGACAGCTCCAGCAAGGTGTGCAGCTAAACCCGCCGCACAAATAAACACTTTACACCCACGTGATTCTGCATCAGCAACATAACTATGTGTTGCAGCAGGCGTTCTATGAGCCGATGTTACTTTTGCTTCAAATTTAATATTGAATTTTTCCAATATGTCTAATGTACCCTGCATTGTAGGTAGATCAGAGTCTGATCCCATTAATACAGCAACAAATGCTTGAGTCATCTTAAATCCTTAGTCAGCCGAAGGTTGCGCGCATTATAAAGAAACTCTATTGAAAGCGTAACCCAAGAAACCCTAATGAATTTATATACTGAATTCTATATTATAAACAATATAATAACCATCTGAAAATATATGGCTTTTACATTATGAGAGAGAATAATTTTTTATATTTCCCTCATCTTATTAGCCTTACTTATTAAAAGGATATAGCCCCTTTGATATAGCATATTAAATGCTATTAGTTATAACAATGGCACACAAAAACAATAAAATCAAATATTTAAAGTAAAATCTAAACTAAAAGAAAGGGTTTTATGATATCCACTAATAATAAAACAATCACCGAGTAAGACTATTTGAAATGCATCTTTTTAATGAATACAAAACCCATTCTACTCATCACCAGTATTTAAATATGCGATAAGTGTTCACTTTAAACCTTAAAACATGATCAACCAAAAAATAAACGCCATAACCAAGAAGCATCTAAATCTTCTTTACAACCTCTATATTGTTTTGCGTAACGCTTTGCTCTCGCATCAACTTTGCTTGATACTTTCATCAACCAAGCTTTTGAACGATAAGTCTGCCGTTTGTAACCGCCCCAACCTTCGTGGTAATTAAGATACTGTTTCTTGGCATCCCATTTTGACACACCATTTATTTTTTGGGTTTTATAAATAAACCATCCCATAAAATCCATAGCATCATCAAAATTACTGCGACTGGACCAAGAGTTACCCGTTTCTCTGACATAATCGTCCCAAGTCATCGTCTTAGCTTGGGCATAGCCGTAAGCACTACTAACACGACCAATAGGAATAAAACCTAAAAAATATTCCATAGGCGGTGCAGCATTGTGCTTAAATGAACTTTCTTGGTACATAATGGCAATAGGGACATGAACAGGGACTCCCCACTTTTCTCTTGTATTTTTTGCCGCGTCATACCAACTTCTATTCTCTTTAAAAATAGCGCAAATATTCTCTGCATCTTTAGGGGGAGAACTCGCACAAGCAGTTAAAAGAGAAGAAATTAAAATAAGTTGTAATAACAATCGCCAAGTCATAAAAATGCTACCAATGTAAAAGCCAGACGCCCTAGTTTCACATTGATAGCCTTATGATGCAATTGCACTATGGATTTACTCATGTGGCGAAGCAGGAAGCTCACACTTTAGAGGCTCAGTTTTCCACACGATAGGTTCCCAATAACCGCTATTATTACCAGTATATTGCCTGTCAGTATTAAATTTAGCGGCGAGATGATACTGCTCATCACTCACAACATTAATCGTTAAGGTTTTCGTTTTTCGAGCAGATAACATGACCTTTAACTTTGGATTATTAATTAATTCAGCCACAGTAAACTCATGTTCTCCAGGTGCTAGCCAATAGTTAGGCTTTGAAATCACGGGCTTTCCATCAAGATGAGTCACCACCACAGGATATAAATTTTTTGTACTATCAGGGACTAAATAACCTGACACAGTTCCACATTGAGGTGATTTTTCAGGTTTAGATGAACAAGCGAAAAGTACGCTTGCCATCAATAAACAAAAAATAAGCTTAGGCTTCATAGGGGCCCTTAAAGTAACTCGTTAAGTACTCATCAAATGTCTGCTTATCATCTTTCTCTAATTGCACTTGCTTTGTTAAAGAATCATCCGCAGCCATTTGATATTGCTTCCTTACTGCTTCTGATAAAGGGTAGTCCATTAACTGCGTTTGATACTGATCCGCTAAACCAGCAACCCATTGCCCATGATCGATTCCGTCTTGAAGAAGACTCATGATTTGACCAGATAATGTATGATTAGGATCATTAATTGCTTTAGCATATTGCGCTAAGGTTCGCTGATAAGATTTATCCTCATCAGTATCCAATAAATTTGCTATTTGACCAAGGTGATTAAATAACTCCCTCATCCATTGAGCCAGTGCGATGCTTTCTCCATTCCTTAATAAGGTAAGATTAGGCTTGCGTCCTTCCAATACAATCGACTTTAAATTAGAAGCCATTTCTTGCTCTTCACTCTCATCAGTACAAGGAGAATCTTCTAATAAACAATAAAGTAAAAATAAATCCAGAAAGCGGACCTGATCCTCAGAAATCCCTACCACACTAAAAGGGTTCACATCTAATGCTCTCACCTCAATATATTCCACGCCACCTCTTTCTAAAGCTTCAGAAGGTTTTTCTCCCGATGCAGTGACTCTTTTAGCTCGGATCGGCGCATAGAACTCATTCTCTATCTGTAAAATATTGGCATTAAGCTGCCGATAATCCCCATTCACTTTAACACCAATTTTCTCAAACTGAGCAGATGGCATATTGATCGCAGCTTTCATTCCTTTTAAATATTCGGGCAAGCTATTATAGCTAATATTTAAACATTCTTGTTCTTGGTTCGTATAACCTAAGTCACTCATTCTCAATGAGGTCGCATAAGGTAAATATAACGTTCCCTTACCTAACTTTTTAAAAGGTAAATCAGTCGATTGGTTTTTGACAAAAGACTGACAAACAGCGGGAGATGCGCCAAATAAATAAGGTAAGATCCAAACTAAACGACGATAATTACGAATTAAGCCAAAATAAGCATTTGAGATAAAGGTTTCCAACCCCACTTTTTTATCAGAAGTTGAATATAATTTTTCAAATAGGGGCTTAGACACTGAAAAGTTAAAATGCACGCCAGAAATGATTTGCATCAAAGCGCCGTATCTATAAGTCAGTCCTTCTCGGTATAAGCGCTTCATTTTTCCAACATTTGAAATACCATAGTTCGCTATGGGAATATCAGCCATGTTTCCCACATAACATGGCATACTCACAGGCCAGAGCTTTTGCCCTTTAATATGTTGGACAGTATAAGCATGAGTTTGTTTGAGATCCTCAAGTAACCCATGAATATCACTGTACACTGGCGTAATAAATTCAAGTAAAGACTCACTATAGTCTGTGGTGATCCGTGAATGTGTTAATGCTGAACCTAACACTTGAGGGTGGGGATCCATTGCTAAATGGCCAGATTGTTCAATACGTAACGCTTCTCGTTCAATACCCCGATACATTGTTCTCAATGCTTTTCGGCTAGGCTTATCCGATAAAACTGCAACTAACTCATTGAATGATTTCAATTTTATATTCTCTGGTAAGTGAACGGACATCAATGTAACTTATTGACTATACATAAAAATAGTGAGAAAGCTCAATGTTAATTTATACGGTACTGCACTTTCTGCTGTCATTATCCATCAAAAAATGACTCTACATAAGAGTCATTTTTTAGTTTCCCAAGCCCAATAATGCTGTTTTTTAAGTGGCTTAAGAACACCTTAATGAGGTTAATCTTATAACATAAAGTATATAAGGGCTAACCTCTAGGTTTACAACAAAAACATCGCTTTTTTTACAATTTAATGACTTGAACAGGGTAGCCCAGTTGTTTGATTTGTGCTTCGATCTTGGCTTTATCCCCCACGATCAAAATAATCATATCATCTAAGCTCAGTTCTTTAGATGCCAATTCATTTAATTGCGCTTTCGAAATAGATTGAATAATGTCACTTTGCCTTTGAGTGAAATCATCATCTAGATGATATCGTTGAATTAAACGCATAAAACTGGCTTTTTGATAGGGAGTTTCATAATCAAGTGCTTCACTCTGAGAAATCGAATTACGCATAAAACTGAGTTCCTTATCCGTCATACCAAACTGTTGATAACGACCCAGCTCTTTGATCATTTCTTTCACTGATTCGGCTGTGACATCCGCTCTAACACTCGTTGTGGCTTCAAAATAGCCTTGTTCTATCCCTCCATCAAAAAAGCTTCTGGCACCATAGGTATAGCCTTTATCTTCTCTCAGGTTTAAGTTAATTCGACTGTTAAATGCGCCACCTAATGGATAATTCATCAAATTAGATTTAAAAAAGAGACCCGTTGCATCATAAGGCATTGCACGCTTCCCTATTTTTATCACTGATTGAGCAGCCCCAGGCTTATCTAATATATAAAGAGTACCACCTTGTAGTTCAGGCAAAGGTCCTAACGGCGGTAATACACTCAATTTCCCTGTCCATTGCTCAAAGCCTGCTAATTTAGGCATCAATGCCTTTTGCCCTAAATTCCCAACAGCAACAAATTGCGCATTCTTTGCCGTATATTGCTCTTGATAAAAAGCTTTAACATCTTCTAATGTCAGCTTATTGATACTTGATATGGTACCTAATGCATTGACACCTAATGCATTGTTGTCACCAAAAAGTAAATGACTAAAAGCCGTTTTTGCCAAATAGCTTGGCTCAGATTGCATATGCTGCAAATTTTTTAATAGTTGTTCTTTTACACGAATAAAGTCAGCTTCTTTAAATCCAGGGTGAAATAATTTCTCTTCAACAATCGCCAAAGTTTCTTCTAAACGAGATGTCAAACAAGAGATTTGAATATAACTTTGATAATCACTCGCACCAAAACTCACTTCACTTCCCAGCATTTCAAGAGCATGTGTCAGCTCCTCAGTACTTCGATAACGACTCGATTCATTCATCATTAATGCAGTGATATTAGCCAAGCCCGCTTTATTCACATCCACAAGTCGATGACCACCATTGAGATAAATGATCAATTCTGTCGTTGGCGTTTCATTACTCTGAGTACCTATAACTTGAATACCATTTTCAAGATTTTGCTTCCAAATGACGGGCGTTTTTAACACTAATGCAGGACCCGCTAAAGGCATTTTGCTTCGATCAAAACTCGATTTAATTTGGTGAGTGGATATTGGGCTTTCAATGACATCTTCAGCCACCGCTACAGGCTCAGGTACAAAAGTATCTGGCTTTGCGATCAAACTTTTTTGGCCCATAGGAACGACACTCATCACAACCATAGGTTGGTCCTTGATATAAGTATCAAAGACTCTCATCACATCTTCACGAGTCACACTGGCATAACGTTTAAGATCTGAGGCAATCATATCCGGTTCGCCAGAAAAAGTTTGATTATACGCAAGTGTTGACACTTTTCCCGACACACTTTGAAGACCAAAAATAGTCGACGCTTCAAACTGTACTTTCGCCTTATCTAAATCTTCTTGTGTCACACCCCGTTGCTCAAACTCGGTAATTGAGTCCAAAATACGCTGTTCTAAATAACCTAAATTGGCTTCCTTATCCGGATTCGCTACCGCATATAAAGTAAATTGACAAGCCAATTCCTGACAGGGGTGATTCACTCCAGCTTGAACAGCGTAACCTGTTTTAACCAAATTTTTATACAATAACGATGTTTTGCCTCCCCCTAAAATTTTAGCCAATAAATCCAATGCAGCTTCATCAGAATGTCTGGCATAAACCGTAGGGAATGCAATACGTAATAAAGGCAAATAGACTCGATCTTCCATTGATAAATAACGCGTTTTATCTAATTTAACTAAAGTCTTTTTAGCGGATTTGACCTCTGGCCCTCTTGGGATCTCACCAAAATACTTATTCACCCATTCCAGTGTTTGCATTTCATCAAAATCCCCCCCTATGGTGAGGGTAGCATTATTAGGGCTATACCAACGCCGAAAAAATTGTTTTACATCTTCTAGATCAGCTCGATTTAAATCCTCCGGCCAACCAATGACAGGCCAAGAATAAGGATGATCCTTAGGATAAAAGGCTTGGTTAAATCTTTCGCTCATTTGCCCGTAGGGCTGGTTATCAATACGTTGAGCTCGCTCATTCTTGACCGTTTCTCTTTGCACTTCAAATTTTTTCTCAGTCAAAGCTGGAAGGAAGAACCCCATCCTATCAGACTCAAGCCAAAGCATTTTTTCAAGTTGATTGCTAGGCACAGTTTCAAAGTAATTCGTTCTATCAGTATTAGTGGTACCATTCAATGTTCCACCTGCTTCCGTGACAGTTTTAAAATGCTGTTCATCGGCAACATGCTCTGAGCCTTGAAACATCATATGCTCAAATAAATGCGCAAAACCTGAACGACCTGCCAACTCTCTGGCAGATCCCACATGATAAGTGACATCAACAGTCACAAGGGGATCGGAATGATCTTGATGTAAAATGACAATCAACCCATTAGCTAACCGATACTTACGAAAAGAGATCCCAACTTGTGATCTTGTCTGTTTACTGGTTTCCAATAACTCCACTCCCTTGGGTAAAGTTGGTTGTATCGTTTTATTCGCACAAGCAACTAATATTGCAGCAATCCCCACCGCCAAAAACCATGTTTTCAATGTCTTTCCTCTCATCAGTGCCCACTTTTCTGTTTTTGTCTATCTAATGCTATTTAAAAGCTAAAATATAGAATGAGTTAACCCTATGGCTCTTCGCCATTACCAATACCAAACCAAGATAACAATAGCAAGGTAACGAGCTAACTTACCGATAAAAATCATGATCACAGATGGAAAAAATACAACCCGCATCCAACCTGCAAACAAGCAAAGTACATCCCCAATGATCGGTATCCAAGCCAATAGCAATGCCCAATAACCATAACGCTGGAGCAAATTCATACTCTGTTTATATTTACCTTTCGACATATCCTCTGGCGCGAGGGCAAAACGCCCCAAATAACCTAAATAATAACTGGTCATTGAACCTAAGGTATTTCCAATCGTTGCCATCGCAACTAATGCTTCCCATGAAGCCTCATGCTGATTCAACATTCCAATCAGCAAAAGCTCTGAACCACCGGGTAGCAAAGTGGCGGCTAAAAATGCTGCACTGAACATCAACCATAGCTCAGCCATATTATCTACTCCACTTAAAAACCACTTTTATTTCTACTAAACACAAAAATATAAAATTAAACACCGCAGTGAGAACAAAAACAAGTAAAAAAATATAGTAGAAACAATTAAATACTAATTTAAAACGGTATAACAACGACAATGACAATTTACACATGAAAATAAACACCACCTTTCATGGCATTCAAACATCATCTCAATCAACTCGAGTGATGTTAACGGTTAAACCCAGTGTATCGCCCAACCCCCATCCTTCTTTTATGAACAAGTGGCCTCCATTCGAGAAATACTAAACACAACAGTTATGTATACAAGCTAGAAATAAAACTCATAGAAAAACCAACAAAATATTTATTTTTACTTTATACTTTTCAATAGGCTATATCTTTAACGGTGAAATAATGACAAAACTATTTATTCTTCCAGCGCTATTATCTTTAGGCTGGATACTGTTTTTAAGCTACCACGGGATCCCTTTAAAACAAGGTAAAACAGGGTTTATTTATATTATTTCAATTAGTGCAACTATTATCATTGCATTAACTTTATTACTTTGGTTGACATCAGGGCAAAATATTCGTAGTTAGAAGACAATGAGATAATAAGAAAAGAAAATAACACAGTGATATTTCTCAATCACTTTATAACAGATACAAAAAAACCGCTTAAAGCGGTTTCTTTGTATCACAACATATGTGATGGAATGTAATGGCGGAGAGGGAGGGATTCGAACCCTCGATGGGAGATAAAGCCCATACTCCCTTAGCAGGGGAGCGCCTTCGGC
>NZ_CANLZC010000051.1 GCF_947495455.1 uncultured Shewanella sp.
GGTTTAACACCTAACAGATCCGAACAATTATTTAAGAGCGAACATAAATCCGTGGCCAGAATTAGTTGACCACTTCAGTTAGCTAAGATAAAGCACGATCATAGACATCTATCATTAATGGCATATTTAAACCCTCCAATTAAGCTTTATGAACGAGTAGGTGCTGGAGTTTTCTTGAATATAAGCGTCCTGTTACCATTGCTGTTGCCGTGTAGTGCGGCGTGCCCGTTTTTTCGTGATTAAGCGCTATTTCAACAGTTTGAGTACTCAGTTGCGAGTGAGATTATTTTTTTATCATGCATCATTTTTAAATAAATATTTGTTTACAAAGGTGATATTTAGGTGATACTTTTGCTGATTGGCATGTCGAAGCGCAGTGAATTAAATCCGTTAGTTTGACAGGGAGGTTAAGTGTTAAAATTAAAGTTATCTTTACTATTATGTGTTGGCGCCGTGTTGCTTTTGTCAGGCGTTTCTCAAAGGCATGCATTAGCCTGTGAGTTTATTGAATATTCAAATTATACTGAAATAGCCCCCAACATTTTTGTCAGCGCCTCTTTTAACCTTGCCCATAAAGAGGAGTTACTTTCTCAGATCGCGCTAGGTCAATCCAGAGTTAACACAACTTTTGGACAGATGATAGCTCATCCTAAAGTGGTTATCACGACCAATGAAAGTGAAGCATCTGATTTTGGGGCAAATAAATATGCTAGTGCATTACTGACGCCATTGGGTCAATGCATAGTATTGGGCCCAGAAGGGCAAAATATTGATGTTATTGCTCATGAGTACACACACGCAGAAGTCCATCATAGGGTTGGCTGGTTGAAGCATTTATTCAATGTCCCCATTTGGTTCAATGAGGGGGTTGCGCTCTTGGTTGATTTCAGAAAACCATATTTATTAGAAAATATCGATTTGCCTTCAAAGGAAGTGGAGTTTGTTAAAAATAATGAGTTCAATTTTTCTATTGGCCATTATCAAGCAGCAAGAGTTTTAGTTGATAGCATTGATAAATCAGATTTATATAAAAATTTAGATAAACTTAAGCAGGGGCAAGATATCAATAGCGCATTTGCACTGTAAATAATTTATTTTGTGCTTTTGGCGCTTCTTTTACCTCACTATTTTATTGCCTTCTAATGAGGCGTTCAAGCATGTCTTCGAAAGAAATAGCAAAATATTTTGATGCAACGGAATGTCGACAAATTCGAGATGATTTAGTGTTTGCTTTAAGCATTGTCAGCGAGCCAAAAATTGCCATAGATTGTGGCTGTGGTGCCGGAGCGGATATTGCCTACTTGGCAGAGAATGGGTTTACTGTTCATGGTTTCGATGTCCTGCAAGAGTCCATATCGAGATGTGAGTCTCGATTTAGTGGTCTTGATACGGTATTTCTGTCTCAGTCATCGTTTATCGATTTTGAGTATCCGCCAGCCTCTTTGGTGGTCGCTGATGCCAGTTTATTTTTCTGCCCCAGCGCTGATTTTAAAGCGGTATGGTCAAAAATTTATCAATGTTTGCTGCCGGGTGGGGTTTTTTGTGGTTCCTTTCTTGGTAAAGAAGATACTATGGCCATTCCTGGTGATAATCCCAGTGTTTTCTGGCAAGAGGTGGCCGTTTTTGATGAATATGAGGTGATGGCATTATTCAATAACTTCGAGGTGCTACATTTTAATACCCATAAATCTACAGGTAAAACCTTTCAAGGTGTGGAACATCATTGGCATGTTTTTCAGGTCGTGGCACGAAAACCTTAAGGCAAGCCGACGCGTAAATATTGCCATTTCATTATTATTTCTTGGCATTGTGACTAAAAAGCCAATTAAACTCGCTTTGTCCATATGGGGCAAGGCCTAATAAATCAAGTCAGTATAACGCCGCAAGTGGCGTTGTTTTGGCGTTATGTTTTTAAAGATATCAAGGTTAGCTATTATCATGATTACTTCATTTAAATTATCTGTTTTGTCTTTGCTTGTCGCGTACAGTGGTGCGGCATTCTCCGAGTCTTATGAGGTTAAACGTGTTGGATGTCACATCAATAAATCGACTTGTTATGTTTTTGTCGATAGAAACCCTGTATCAGGATGTGCGAATAAAGATCGCTCATTACGCTGGAATGGGACTTCAACCAATGCTCAAGCTGCACTTAGTATTCTTTTGACTGCGAAAGCCAGTGGTAAAAAAGTATCGTTTGGGCAGGATAACAACAATGATTGTGTTGAAAACTATCCTACTTTCGATAATGTGACTATTGATGAAAATTAGTGCTTTAAGCATTATGATATAGACATATATGGACGTATCCGTTGAGTCAAACTTGTTTTGACTTTTGAAAGCCAAAGATGAAACCCAAAGACACTCAGCCAAGGCCTAATAGGCCTTGGCTTAAAATTAACATTTTCTTTTTGATTAATTCGTTTTGGTTATTGGTCAAGATGTTGGTGACTCATGCTCGTTCAAGGCGGTTGAACTGATATCGCCAGATAAAAAAGAGGGGCTTAATAAAGGAAGCGATAACTGATTTTTATTTTTGTACGAGTTATTTCGATATGGGCAATTTATATATGAGTATATGAGTTATTTTGCGATGAAATAGCAGGGAGGTGATTTCATTTTGGAGACAAGTTAAAAAGGTTAACTATCTTTGCTCATTCTATCTTGATAACTCTATCTTGATACCTCTGTCTAAACTTGATACCTCTATCTTGATATCTTTGTCTAAGATTAAGGGTGCCATTAATAAGGAAGCCATTGATAAGGAGAGTTGAATAATGATGATTGAGATCTGGTCTGCGTTTGTGCTTGCTGTTGTCGTATTTTGTATTATTCCGGGGCCAACGGTGATATTGGTGATGGGGCAGGCAATGGCTCACGGAAAAAAATCTGTTGTTCCACTGGTTTTAGGCGTGCTAAGTGGTGACTTTGTTGCTATGTCTCTGTCTTTGCTGGGGTTAGGTGTGGTTTTAGCCACATCTGCTCAGTTGTTTTTAATATTAAAATGGTTTGGTGTGTGTTATCTGCTTTATTTAGGTTATAAAACATTGACTGCCCAAATCGAGCCGGAAGGTGATGATACTGCAAAGGTTTCTAAATCAGGCTTGAGTATGTTCAAGGATGCCTTTTTAGTGACCGCGCTAAACCCTAAGGATATCGTTTTCTTTGTTGCTTTCTTACCTCAGTTCATTACGCCGTTTGAACCTATCACATTTCAATTAGTTGTTCTTATGTTCACTTTCTTAAGTATTGTGGCTTTGAATATCACTTTCTATACGTTTTTTGCGGGTGCAATGCGTGAGCGTATCAAAAGTGTTTCTGCTAAGAGGTGGTTTAATTGTTTAGGAGGAAGCGCTTTAATGGCGGCTGCGGGTATTACAGCAAGCATGCAAAGAGTATAAAGAGTGAGCTTTTAATCATCATACCCAAGTCAATTAGGCATATACTGTTATATATCTGTGATACTTCACGCTGATCTTGCATCTTGAAGTATCACGGGTATACACATAGTCATTTAAAACCAATATGCTGTAAGGGTGGAATATGAGTCAAGCCGACTTTTCATTACATATAGGTCACTATGCGGAGAGATTTTTTAGTTTATATGGCCACTTAGCTACCATGTATATCGATGATGATAAGTTAAGAACCGCATATGAACAACTGAGACAGTCACCCGGTTGGGAAAAATTTATGCGTGACAGGAAGAATTTAGAAACAATAGAAGCGTTTCGTTCTTATGCGATTAACTTTACTATCGATCTTGATGCCCTCTGTGATCTTTTTCCCTATAATGTGAATGAATTAAAGCTTGATCCTAACAGGTCGGGGTCAAACTCTCATGGAAACCGAACATCCAATCTCTCTAATGCCTATACTAGCCCAAGTGCTCAGTCTTGCCAAGATACTAATACTGGCGCCGTCACGACAAATGCCCGTGGAAACAGAACATCAAATCCCTCTAATGTCTATGCTAGCCCAAGTGCTCAGTCTTGCCAAGATGCTAATGCTGGCGCCGTCACGACAAATGCCCGTGGAAACCGAACATCAAATCCCTCTAATGTCTATGCTAGCCCAAGTGCTCAGTCTTACCAAGATGCTAATGCTGGCGTCGTCATGCCAACGAATCGTCCGCATTTAACAAGTGATAATAAGATTAATGAGGATAAGGCTAATGAGCTTTTACTTGAAAGCTTTGGTGTTGATATTAGCAGTGGCTCGCAGTTTGATTTAAACGGAAGCCCAATGCAAGACGGTAGTGTAGATAGTAGTGAACTTGGCAGCAAAGATGATATTAGAGGTGGGGGTAAAAGTAGTGGCAGTAAAGGTGGAAGGAAAAGTGGCAGTGTAGGTGACAGTATAATTACCCCGCCCGTTTATAATAACTTAGTGGTTGAAGTTGAAGATATGTCTGACTATCGTGAGGATGGTTTATTTAAGCTATTTAATCCTAAGGATACAAGCAATTATAAAATGACGACTCGACAGCTTTACCCGCAGGAAATAGAAAATTTGGGGGGAATGTGCGACAAACAAATTAGCGATCTTATGTTAAACGGCAAGGGCTTTACTGGAAAAGTGGGCTTAGTAGGCTGTCAAGGGATCTCTGGCGAGAGTGGAAAAATAAGCACCAACATACCACTAAGAATAGGTCGCCGATTAAAGTCTAAGTTAGGGCCTCATGACATCGCGTTTTTACTGGGTGATAATTTCTATAATGATGGACTGAGCGCAAATTGGAAAGGACAGAAAAAGTATAATTTACGACGTTACCGGAATGATTTTGCGCATTCCTTTGGCTTAATGCCATGTTTTGCTATTTTAGGTAATCATGACGCTTATATACATGGTAAGAGTGCTTGGGCGATAGGGAATAGGTTTAACATAGGCAGGAGTACTTTCACTGCATTTAATAAGCAGCGAAATTCCACGCCCACTCGCACCATAGAAAGGCAGCTAGCTCAAGTCAGGTTAACTTATTTAAATAAGGTTAACCCTTATCTTGCCTGGAATATGCCCTATCGCTATTATGCTATGTTTTCAAAAATAGCCGATTTTTTTGTGCTTGATTCCAGCTCATTTATCTATGATAAAGCGCAGCAGCAATATCTTGTTAATCGCTATCTGGCCAGAATAGCCGTGGCCAATACTAAAGTGTTAGTGCTACATCATCCTTTTTTACCTGCAGGCAAAAGATTAGGTCAAGAAGATGATAATGCTATGTACCAAAAGGCATTTGGAGTAAAAAATACTCCTAGAGGTTGTGTCGACTCTGAAGAGATGGGCGAGTTAATCAAAAGCAGAATTGAGGCACTCAGTGTGCCGGGCACAGCAGGGCCTATGCAGTTTGATCTTATTTTTTGTGCCCATAATCATACCATGACTATTGATACTATCCCTCTCAACAGTGGTAGCACTACTCAAATCATATCCGGTGGAGGCGGCGCTCCCTTAGTCAATTCTAATCTTGATTCCAGTCAATTGTATAACATGAGAAGGAGTCAAAGGGGCAATTTAAAAAGCTTCTATTCTTGTATACATGAAATTACACATGGATTTCATCTTATTGATTTAAAAAAGGGAGAGATCGCGATATACGATGAAGAAGGCACAAGCAGCAAAAGAATTGGGTTTAATTCCGCTGAGGTCAAGCGGCATAATCAAGCATTGAATATTGAGGGCATTTTTAAGGCCTGCGAGCTATTGACGGCCCTTGAAAACTATGACGGTTTGATGACGTTAGAAGAAGCATTAAATGTTAAACGGGCGATGAATAAGATTGTAGCCGGTAACCCAATAAGTGTAAGTGCCTTTCTCGGTCGCATTATTGAGAAAGCCGATGAGAATAACCACTCGCTTGTTAAATATGGGTTTAGTCTGAGAGTCCCTTTTACTGCTAAACAACATCGCCTTATAAAAACGGTTTATCATCTGGCTCAACAAGGCTTTAAGCATGTGAATGAAAATACCTTAGAACCCTATGATATTGCTGAGTATCTCACAGATAGGCACGGCGATCTTTTGGCGTTATTGCAACTGTCAGCCCGTTCCCGTGCGATGGTAATCGTGGCTGAAAAATATAACATGGATTATTTGGACTTACTGAAAGAATTTTATCGTGTTAATGATATGCTTCGTCAGAATAATAATCAAAGTGGCGAAGCAATACATAAATGTCAACAATATAATGCTATTGGCAGAGGTAAAGAGATCATTGATGAATACGGGCTTTTAATGAAGTAGACGTTGTTATTTGAGTGTGCCTAACAGGCCCTTCAAAAAACGGGTAACTGTCAGATCTGGTCTGAGCTAGTGCACCTAACCATTAAAAATTGTCGTCATCGTCCTCTTCTTCTTCGATTTGCTTGCCTGAAGGTCTGGGTCGCATCGACATTTTTAGCTCGTCTTCATTATCATATTCATTGTCACTATCAATATAATCATTGTCATTAAAGTTAGGAGCATAGCCTGTTGCGTCATTGGGCTGTATTAACAAGGCGTTAGTATTTCTATCTCTATTTCTATTATTCGGCCTTGTATTTCGATTGGACTGTTGATTTTCTCTTTGCTGTATGGTGTCGTATTTGTGGATCATGTTGAAGATGAATTTAACACCTTGAGCTTTCGTCAATGCCATTTCAATCACCTTAAGCTTTTCTTGATCGATTTTGGCTAAGTCAGAGTCAATATTGTTAAACTCAATGTCAGGACAAAGCTCTTTGAAGGTGTTGTAATCAGTAGGAGAAAGTCGCGTGATGAGTTGCCAAAGAAGCTCGTTTCGTGTGGGCTGAAATGCTGCTATTTGCGTTCGATCCCATTGCTCCCTTGTATTAGCATCAAAGTTACCGAGTGGAACAGAAACATCAGGAGGCAGGCTGTTTTCTTGCCGTATATTAAAATTTACTATGCCACTTAACTGGTTATCTTTATCTATATCTATATCGGCCATGAAGCCGCTAATAATGTCAGCGTCAGGATCAGCATTAAGGTTAGGATGGCTACCAAAGGGGATATCAGCAAGTTTCATGCCTTTAACGTTATACATTTGTATTCTTTTCTTCTTAAAGTCAATGATGTGGTAGCCATATTCGACTCTGTTACAGCTCGCGTATCGAGATTGGCTGTATTTTTGTTGCTGTTTTTTAATGGCGGCTTTGATTTGTGCTGGAGTAAAATGATATTTTACTGCTCGTTTTTTGACAAGTTGACTAATGCGTTCAAATTGAGCGTTAAAACCATAATAAGGTCTTTCATTGTTGAGTTTATGCTTATCTTTTGCGTTTATGAGCCCAGCGCCGCCCCCACCCGAGATGACTTGTTTCATGGTACCATCGGCCATGGCAATCTCATCGATAGTCATTAAGTGATCGTGAGAACAGAGGATGATGTCAAATTTTAAGGTTCGGCCTTTTCCTTGATTATTTATGTAACGCAAGTCGGATATTGCGAGCTTAGTCAGTTCCCCCATTTCGCCATCAAGACTATCATTAGGTGAAACACAAAAGGCTTTTAAGTGCTTATAGCAAGCTTTTGGATTGCCTAAGTTTTGACTTGCGGATAAAAAAGGATGATGTAATACCAAGACTTTAGGGACATTTATTTCAGCTCGTGCAGCATATCGATTGACGAGGTAGTGCTGCTGCTCCTCATCGAAGATAAAAGAGTTTGAATCTATGATGAAGAAATCGGCTATTTTTGAAAACAATGCATAATAGCGATAAGGCATGTTCCAGGCAAGGTAAGGATTATATGTTGGGCTATAGGTGCACTTGAGAGGTTGACGCGCCTTGAATCCTGTGATAGCGGGATTTGAAAAATCAGGGGCATTATCTTTATGTATATACAAATCTTGATTACCTAAAGTGGCAAAACAATTCAGTAAACCAAAGGTGTTAATAAAATTACGCTTAAACAGTTTATGACTATGGTTTTGTATTTTTTCGGGATCACCGTACCAAGGGAAGCCATCATCATGAAAATGATTGCCTAATAAAAAAGTAATATCATGGCGAGATAAATGATAATGTAACCTTTTGGCTATTTTCAAGGGTATCTGAGTCAATTTTCTTTTCCCTCTTTCTTTGCTGTCCTTGACTCGACTCCCTAAACAGCCCACCAGTCCTACCTTTCCGGTAAACCCTGGGCCATTGGCTAACAGGGATTCAGATTTTATTGACTTAATTGTTGGATCGTTAAAATAAAAGTTTTCCATCTCGTCAGTATTATCATGTAGGATAAGGTTTTTTTTAACTTCCTTAAACCTTTGATATGGCCAATCTGTTCTTTCAACATACTGAGTGTCGTTTGATTGGGCTGTTTTCTTAACGGTATCGTTTAAATCAATAGTATATCCCTTTGATCGTGGCTCCAACCATGTTGTGTTTTTGTCACTCTTGCTGCTCAGGTTAACCGTATGCGGCATATTAAAATCGCTGTCTTGTGTGAGTTGAGTATTCTCGTTAGCAAAAAGGCCAATAGTATTAATACTTATGTCTTCATCACTATTTATATCCTCATTACTGTCTTTATTCTCGTTATTACGTTTATTCTCATTGCCAGTTTTATCCTTAGTTTCTGAAATCGCCAATAAGCTTGGACGTTGCAGTGATGTGTTATCTATGGCCATGTTATTGAAGCTTTGCCCATTAGGCTGTATAAAGTGGGCATAGTAGAGTTCTAAGTTAAAGTCGCCAGCATAAAGATCACTTTTTGGATTACGAGTGGCGTTAATTATTCTATGCCTGTACTCGCTTACGGTTTCTTTGTCACTTTGATCTAGGCTATTCTCGTGGGTATTTGTTATTGTTGTGTTAACAAGCTGTTTGTAGGTCTCTTCAGCTTTAGCTTTAGCTTCAGCAGATTTCAAATCATTAGTTGCTTTATCAGAGTCAGAATCACTAGCGTTTTCATCAACATACTCTATTTCCATTGCGTCAATATCACGCTCTGTATATAAATGACGTAAATTTCTTCTTGATTCCTTTTTTGTTCGTAAGTTAGGTTGTTTTACGGATAATCTTTGTTGTGTCAATATTCTAACGCTTGCCGGTAAGGCATTGTAGGTCTGCTCACGATTAAATTTTTTTTTGCTTGAATAGCGAAGAAGAGGTGGAGACACATACCAAAAACCATCACTTTTATCACCAATAATGCCATTAAACTCATCATCTTTAGGTTGGTACTTTAATTTATTTCGATCGGGTAATTTATAGGGGAAGAGGTTACAGAGCATATCTAAATCTAAACTAAAAAAAGGCGCGGCATACAAGACAGTCTCTCTGATGATTGGAAAGTTCAGCGTATTAAGCCCGTCTTTTTTAAAGCGTGCAGTTATCGCTTGCCTAAGCTCATCATCATCAATATAAATGGCGCCTAAATATCCATAGGTTAAAAAAAATTGTTTAAAATATTCTTTTCTCATATAACTAAAGTTACATGAACCAGTATTAGTGACCGGAGATTCATCAGCAGTGAAGCTGTTTTTTTGGGCTTGTTTTTTTTTAGCTTGTTTTTTTTGCTTTGCTTTTGCCTCTGAAAGGGAACCTGAACTTCCTCCAAAAATTGCATTTAATGTCTCAACGGCATCTTCAGTAGTTCTATTGTTGTTTTGGCCTTTTCTTCTCTTCTGTTTTTGAGCCTTTTGTTTCTCCAATTTTTGCTTGTGTCTTTCTAGAGTAGCTGAAGGTTCTTCATCATTCGATGCAGTGGGCGGGGTTTTTCTGGGCATAAGTTCTTCATCGCATTGGTTCATCACACTCTTATTGAGTATAGACTCATTAAGTCTTATCAGGGGGATTATTAATATCAGGTTTTAGTGCCGTCTGTACTGGTCAACCCAAATGGGACATTTTTGTTACGAGTTTATTCGGTGTTGAGATTGAATAGAGTGAGTTTTTTGAAAAGTATTGCACTTTGTGCTTCTGACTTTTTATTTATTGGAACATATTTAGTAACATAAATTGATATTGCTTTAAAGTATCTTTAAATGAAAAATGAATGTTTCTTCGTGTTTTTTGATAAGGTGGTGATCCGTTGAGTTAATTGTGAGAGTGACTATGAACAGTGTTTTTATATGGCTTTTTGTGGCTGCTTTGGCATTGTTATCTACCATCGTTGATGTAACAGAAACAGAAGCGATCCATTTAATGCAAGATACCACAGTGGGCGCCACTTTGGGTGTACAAAATAATGAGTGAGTTTTTGTCCCTTATTATATGAATTTAGGAATTAGTGTGGACAACGTATAGGTTTTTTAATGGCTTAAATATTCAATCCTAATGTAAAAGTTAACGCTTGTTTTAGGATGGCCTGAACTTTCCGTATTAGTGCTGATAGACGCCAGCGGTAATGAAATAGTCGGTATCTGAAATGCGGATGAAGGCTATTTTCTCTTTATTTTCACTAGTTGCAGAGTTTTCCCCAGTAATATTAGCAAAATTCTGTTTTACTATTCTCTTCGGCGTTTCGAATTAAACCTCGCACAAAATATCCCCCTGTTGAGTCTCGCAATTTCTACGTATCTTTGCCTTTTAAGTCATCACCGATGCCATGGGAAATGACCGTACCTTCTAGAACCTCGACATAAGCATTAAAATAAAAAGCGCGGTTTTACAGTAGGTTTTGCATAGAAGAGTCGCGATTAGTTTTGTCTCTAGACTAAAAATCGTCATGGCAATGTGTGATTTATGTTTTTATTATGTTTTGTTTTGGTTTTGTTTTGGTTTATTTTAATGGTTTTAAATACCTCAAATGTAAATCACTATGAAAATGATATAAATTTTTCTTTGATGTTTGTTCTTTTTTATTATCTTGTTTTTATTTGTTTTATATATTGTTTATTACTTTTTGTTTTTATATTGTTGCAAATGAACTTATTCAATTTAGTTTCATGAATTTTAAGTAAATTAATATTTAACCCTTTTTATTTGTTTGTATTTTGTTAACTTGCGAGTCGACTTTACAGCATGATTTAAGCTCAATATAGTTTTTTAGTAAAAGATAACACGTTAGAAATGGATATAAGAGTCAGGTTACTCAATAAATTTATAGTTTTTTCTTAGAAGTATTAGCGGTATTTTTTGATGCTTTTATTGTGTCAGAATGGAATAGCGGGGGAATAATGATGAGAAGTAAAATTATTCAAGACGATGCATTATTACAGATTTATGTATCTCACTATTTAAAACTTGCACATAACCATGTTGATATTAATTACCTAAAACAAGCAAAAGTGAGGATCTTTTATCAAACGGTTCCAGAAGACATGCTGGCAGGTTTTTGTATTAATTCCAGTGTTCCTTTTAGAACATTTCTTCCGATAAGCGATGAGCAGTTACGTAAATTAAGGATCAATAATAATATTAATAATGATCAGTTACACGAAATTACTTGTATTTGGATTGATCGCAATATTAGGCTGAATTTTTGGGGGGGGTATCGTTATTATTTTACCCTGTTATGGGATGTACTGAGATTAAAATCAGGCACACTTATTATCGGAACCCACGAAAAAAAATTAAAAGACATGTATTCTCCCGGCTTTCCTCAGGTCATTTTTTACGACAACATCTTTGTCGCCACGAAAACAGTGTTCGCTGATTTTTGGATAATGAAAGGGTCAAAATACACTTTTTTAACCAGTCTAGTATCGGCTGCTGTGAGCAGGATCCTTGGGCGTGTGAAAAAATGGTACAGACAGCAACACTCACAATAACAATAATGAGGAGGATATTGCTGATGACAGAGAATATAAATACTGAACAACTCGCACTCTATGGTGGCATGCCCACAAGAAAGGTGCCATGGCCCGCCTATACAAAAGGCCATGTATTCATTGATGATCAGGACGCTGAAATGCTTCAAGATGTGATCAAAAGCAAACGATTATTTCGCTATGATGATCGTCCTTTATCAGAGACGAAAACCGGGCAATTTGAACATGCACTCACGCAGTATTTTAATGTGAAATATGCATTAGCGGTGAGTTCTGGTACGGCGGCATTGGCATTATCTTTGATGGCACTTGATTTGCCAAAGGGGGCCGTGATTGGATGCCCTACTTATACCTTTACGGCCACACCCAGTGCAATATTGTTAGCGGGAATGGAACCCTTATTGATTAACGTCGATGAAGATTTACATATCGATCTTAATGACTTAGAAAATAAAATAGCGAAAATGCAGGCGATGATTGTGGTCCATATGAGAGGATTTGCAGCGCCCATCACTGACATCATTGCGATTTGTCAAAAATACAGTATCCCTGTGATTGAGGATGCGGTGCCTGTGCTAGGTGCACAGTTGATGGGAAAACATTTAGGGACTTTTGGTGTGGCTGGGGCATTTAGTACACAATCGGATAAATCGTTAAATACAGGTGAAGGGGGATTTCTATTAACCGATGATGAAGCACTTTATTTAAAAGCCGTTATTTTATCTGGCGCTTATGAAGATAATTATCAAAAACATTGTCCTGAGCAAGTATTATCACCCAGTCATTTAGCCTTGCCAATTTATAATTTTCGATTAGATGAAATTCGAGGCGCGTTAAGCCTCTCACAATTGAACAAACTTGATCATCGTTTGCAAAGACTTGACGCCAATTATCGTTATTTAGCCTCACACCTTTCAGCATTAAACAAAGTCTCTCTTAGGGCGCCACATTATTCCGAGCAGTTGCCGATTGGGGATAATGTATTACTCAAAATTCACGGCTCTGCCGAGGATGCGATTTGGTTTGCTCATGCGCTGTGCGCTGAAGGAATCGATGCTAGGGCAATGGGTGAGAAGGAGAGACGAAATGCGAGGCGATTTTGGAATTGGGAATATTTATATCATGACACGCTTTTAACGGCACAAGAGAGCCTTGTTCAAAGTCAAGATTATATTAGTCGATATATTGATATCCCTTTATCGCCTACATTGACTCAACAAGACATAGATGAATGTATTGCAGCCATATTGAAGGTGCATGAATATTATGAATCAAACGAAAACCTTGGATAATTTAGTTGCATTAGTCACTGGCGGAAATGGTGGCCTCGGCTTGGGTATGGCCATTGCATTAAAAGCGGCAGGCGCAAAGGTGATTATTTGTGCAAGAGATGTCCGCAAGCTCAAGCAGGTAGAAAAGCAGTATGGTTTTACTACTTTTATGCTTGATGTTGCTGATGAGGTTGCGGTTGCTGCTATGTTTCAGCAAATAGCCACTCAGTTTGGCACATTAGATATTGTCATTAATAATGCGGGTATCTACGAAGATCAAGTTATCACGAGCTTAAGCCGTGAAGATTGGGATAGCATGATTGCTAGTAATTTGACGTCCGCTTTTTTATGTTGCAAACATGCAGCTGGATTAATGAAACATCAAAAATCGGGGAAAATAATTAACATAGGATCTATGTACTCTTTATTTGGGCACCCCAATTCAGTGGGATACACAACCACAAAAACGGCATTATTGGGACTCACACGGGCCTTGGCCGCTGAGCTTGGTCAGTGGAATATCACGGTTAATGCCATTTTACCCGGTTGGTTCGCAACGGCGATTAATGGTGATTTGCCCCAAACACAACGTGGGGCGCAAATCAGAGATAGAACCCCCCTTGGACGTTGGGGCAAAGTGGATGATATTCATCAATTAGCGGTATTTTTATCATCAAAGGGGGCCGACTTTATTACTGGGGCTTGTATTCCTCTCGATGGGGGGTATTCAGTGTCCGAACGTAATCTGTACTTTGAATAAAGAAGGGGGCTGTGTAACGATTATATTCCCCAATTTTAATTAAGCCATATATGAAACAGTCTGTTAGCCCTCTAGTTATTATATTTCAGAGGGCTTATTTTAATGTTCAAGGTAAGTTAATGCTTGTCTTGGAATGCTTTCTACTTTGTGTGTTAGTGCTGATAGACCCCTGCGGCGATGAAATAGTCGGTATCAGGAATGCGGATGATAAAAGATATTTTCTCTTCATCCTCGCCTGTTGCAGGATTTTCCCAGTAATATTGATAAAAACCTCCTTCACTATTTTCTTCCGCGGTTTGAATTAAGCCTTGTACAAAATAATCCCCTGTTGAGTCTTGCAAGTCCCACATGTCTTCCCCTTCTAAGGTATCATCGGTGCCATGGGAAATGACCGTACCTGCGTCATCGAGTATAAAAAAGTAACCAGATTGGTCTTCAAAGAAGCGAATATAGTCAATAAAAATTTTGGAGAAGGTGATTTGATCCGACTCTTGAGTGTAGATGTCATTAAACACAGCGGCAAAGGCCTCAGAAAGTGTGGTGGTGACATCCATGACTAAGGTTTTATTGGCATCATTGACAAACAAGAGATTATTGAGCCCTTCATTATAAAGGCCAGCGCCAATAAACCATGGCAAGTTATTATCAGTGTCATCAGTGTCAACACAGTCATTAGTGCCATCACTGTTATCAGTGTCATAGGTTTCAATGCCTGTCACAAAACTTAATTTATTCGCGGGCTCGTCTGTGGCCGGGTTAGTAAAATAATACGAGACGAAGCCAAAACCGATATGATCAACGGTTTCTATCATTTCCTGAACATGATATTTTCCATTTAAATCCTGTGCATCACATCGACTGGTGCCTATCCAAGAGACGTAAATATGGGCAATAACAGTGGCATTTTCCAGTGTTTCAACAAAAAAATAACCTGAATCATCATCAAAAAAACGTGTGTCGCTGATCATAGCTTGAGTCAAGGCAACTTGGTCATCAAGATCTGAGATGAGTTCATTAAAGGTCGCCTTAAGCCCCGTTGCCATATTGGTCACATTGACGCGAACGATGTTTTTATTAGACTCATATTCTGAGATCACCCCTGATGTTGTGTCATTGTCATCATTGCTGTCATTACAGGCTGTGTTCAACAGTAGGATAAAACAGGCTAGAGCAGATCTCCAATAACGTTGAGTTGTTCTTATTACTTTCATTATTAATCCTTTATTGACTATTAATAACGACTTTTTCTATTAATAAGTGAATGGTTAGCTGGCTTGTATTGCCGCTATTTAGAAAAACAGCGCTTGCTAGGTGCAAATAAAATTGTAGTTAGACTTTATTAAAAGTAGAACTTTGACAGTAATATTTTGAGAGCAGAAGGTACGAGTCGTATTTTGCTAAAGCAGCTTTGTCTTGATGCAGCTGATAAGAGGCTACTGGTGAGATCCAATAGCCCTTTAAATTTATTTTGGTAAATGAGGATAGTAGGTTAGTTATTGAGTGGATCAGGGGTTGATTTTTTAGCGAGTTTTGCGGCTTTCTTTTCTTTTGGTGTTAACAAAGGTTTTTTCTTGGTGTCTCTTTTTCCTTTTTTACCTTTACTCATAATACTCTCCTTTTTACTGTAACCCGTTAAGCCTAATGTTGACTTGATTGCACTTCAGGCTAGTGTCAGGTTGAGGTGTTAAGTTAAATAACGCTACTGTTTATCGCTGTATAAGTATGGCTTAAAAATAGACAATTGAAAGGAGGAGTGAAGAGAAGATCGTTTTTCGTATTTATTGACTTTGCCGTTAATTGAATCCGCCGAAGCGTTTGTTTCAATCATTAAGCTAGCAAGCTTGATTAGCGTCGACAAGGTGTTGGAAGGCTGTGGATAATAAAACTAGGCTAAAGTGGCAAGTCAAAAGTAGGGCATTTTGAGAAGATAGAGCAAGTTATTGATATTGATGTGTTATTATTTTAATATATGAAAATCAATCCGTTATTATTTTTGTGATGGAAGGAAAAGCAGTAAAAGGAATGATGGAAATATGTTAGCTGTTAAGTGGTACAAAAAACCTGAAATGATTGTGGCATTCTCTGCATTATTGATAAGCTTAATTACCACTGCGGTGAGTGTATATTCTGCCTACATAGATCGCAGTTATGCTCGCGCATCTGTCTGGCCAAGGCTAGAATGGGGTCGCAGTTTTGGACATGAACATTTTAGCTATCATGTCACCAATAGTGGTAATGGCCCTGCGTTAATCCAATATGCAGTCGTAAGATATCAGTCTAAACCGATTAAAGCGTGGCAGGATATTCTAAGTTTACCTAATGCCGCTCAATCGCATATTAGTACTAAAATTTTATCGCCTCAAGAGATAGTTAAGCCATTGTCCTATGAAGGCTCCGAGATGAATACTTTGTTAAAAATAGATGAATCTATTGATGTTGAGTTGTGTTATTGCTCTCTGTATGAAGAATGTTGGATCATCACTAGAGAGATTGCATCAACAGCGGTAGATAGATGTGTGGTAGATCCATCCATCGCATTTACGCAATAGAATGGCGATCCATGCCAGTGTAAGAGGTTCACGTTTTCATGGTTATTAAATTAATAAAGCCAATTATGTTAATGTGGTTAACATATGTCTTACATGTAGTCGTGTTGTTTTTAATCGTTCAACAGATGAGAGCTAGGAATAATAGAACCGTGTTGTGTAATCTGAATTTAAGCTTGAGAGAGCATTGTTTTTTTGGGGCTTAATATTTTTACATGATATTTTTCTAATTTAACCTAAAGTATAGCGTTGAGCCTATTGCAAAAAAAATAAGTTAACGTATATTTAGTACGTATAATTAAGGATATGACTCATTGAGTGATTATGGATATAGCTATATAGATTGTTTCTCTTCTTTATTTAAATTTTTCTCTCTCGTTTATCTCATTTTGTTTATAATAGTTTCCTTCATGTTGGTGAGAATAATATGTTGTGGAATGAGAGATAAATAATAACATGATATCAATATCATGTTTTATTAATAAAAGATTTTGAAAATAACAGAAAGAAGTTTCACCTATGGATGTGATCAAATATTTTAATAAGGCTAATATAGACAGTATGTTGAATTATCATTTTCGACGAGGATGCTTATTGACTTTGCCGTTAGCTTTGAGTGCTGCGACTTATGGTAGTGTATTAGGCATGTTAGCTGCAGATAAAAATATGACAGTGCTTGAGTTGTTAACGTTAAATATATTTATGTTTGCTGGTTCGTCACAATTTTTAGTCGTTGAAATGTGGCAACCTCAATTGGCTATTGGGGCTTTATTAGCGGCGGTATTAGCGATGAATGTTCGGTATTTTCTTGCTTCAGTGTCAATATCGCCTTTATTTAAGCATTCAAGTTTATTTCATAAAATCACTATTATTTTCAATTCGGGGAACCATGGGCTGTACGCGTTAATATTGACAACAGTCAATATGATAATAACCAAGAGTATATTATTGTCTATGTGTGTAGGTGTATTCGCCATGATACTGCTTAGACAATATTTGTAATAAGAATATTTGTAATAAGAATATCTGTTAAGAATAGCGGTAATAAAAAGAGATGTAATAATAAAGGAATTCACCATGTTTGATACAAAAATAGTGATTGTGATCAGAGATGATCTTCAACCTTGGCAAAAAATGAATGCTGTCGCATTTTTAACGTCAGGTGTTGTTGGTCAGTACCCCAATATTTTAGGGGATGATTATGTTGATGCAAAGGAGCATCGCTTTAATCCATTAGTCGTTCAGCCAATGATCGTATTAAAAGCGACATCTTCAGTATTGACTAATATCCATAATCGCTCAATTAGTCGAAATGTGAAAACCTCGGTATTTATCGAAGAGATGTTCACCACAGCCCATGATGAAGAAAATAGAGAGGCATTTCGTCAGTATGCCCCTGATGATGCGAAACTGGTGGGTATTGCGTTGCGGGCAGAAAAAAAGGTCGCCGATAAAATCATTAAAGGGGCAAAAATGTATTCGTAAAAGGTGAATGCATGTATGAATACTTCATTAAGCTGACTTAGGTGCTGGTTATGTCGAGGATCTAGGTGGCTCTGGTGGTACAAGTGGTTAAATAACCTCCCTAAAAATGGATTTTTAGGGAGGTTAATTTGATGGTTATCATGCTGATTAAATTGAATGAATAAAAAATCTGGATAATTATTCGCCATCTATTTATGGGGTTTTGGCTATTTGCTAAAGTTTATTGAGAAAGTGTCGCTATAAAGGAGTAATCCCTTTCTTTAATAGGCTTAACTTTATAATGCAAGCAGTACCTTTAAAGTTTGCCATCGATGATGGTTCGACAAACGTAAAAATTAGCTGGATAGATAATGGGAAAGTATGCAGTATCACGTCTCCCAACTCTTTTAGAAAAGACTGGAAAAGTGCCGCCTTATTAAGTGATAAAAAAATCTTTAATTATCAGATTGGCTCGACAAAATATACCTTTGATGCCACCTCAGATAAAGCATTATCGACAACCCATGTGGCATTTCAATACGATGATTTAAATTTGTTGTCGGTACATCACGCACTGTTACAAACCGGCATAGCGCCCTGTGAAGTGAAAATTTTAGTGACCTTGCCTATCACTGAATTTTATAACGCCGATGATTGTCAAAAGAATGAAGCGAATATCGCTCGCAAAAAAGCGAACTTAATGCGAGATATCAGTTTAAATAAAGGTGATGTCTTTAAGATTGTCGATGTGGAAGTCTTGCCTGAAAGTTTGCCTGCTGTGTTAACCACCTTAGTGGATTCTGGAGTGAATGAATTTACCAAATCCTTAGTGATTGATGTGGGTGGTACCACGTTAGACATGGGGGTGATTGTGGGTGAATTTGATGATATATCCAGTGTTTATGGTAATGCTGAAATTGGTGTGTCTATGGTAACGGATGCGACGAGAAAAGCCTTAGCCGCTGCAGACAGTGATGCCAGTTATTTAGTCGCAAATGAGTTGATAAAACGTCGTCATGATCGTGATTTTGCCAGTGAAGTGATTAATGATTTAAGCAAGCTCGATTGGGTGCTTGAATGTATGACGAATAAGATTAATGAGCTGGGTGATGCGGTGGCTTATGAAGCGAAAACCTTCATGCGAAATCCTAATCGTATCTACTTAGTGGGTGGTGGCGCGACTTTAATTGAACAAGCGGTGAGAGAGGCTTACCCTAGTTTAGCCAGTAAAATCGTTTTGCTGAATGAACCTCAAGAAGCATTGTCACGTGAGATCTGTTGTTATCATGCAGCTGAAGTCGATGATATCGCCGTTGCTTCATAAGCTTGAATAGAGAGACAAACATGCGTATTCGATGTAGCTTTATTGTTGAGCCGGAATTACATACTCATCATCAGTATGCGATTGATATTTTAAGAGCATGGCAGAAACAAGAAAAAGAAATGGAAAGCCATAAAGAGGTGATGATTGCGCGAAGTAATGCCTTTCATCAGTCTTTATATCTGTCAGGACTGTACTTGCATAAACTGTCTCCTGATTTACCTAAGCTGGTGAGCGAACTCTTGCCCAATGATGAGTTAAGTGTTGAGCCTTTATTGTGGCAGCTGGCACAAGTGGGCATTAAACAAAAGCCGCAAGATGCCGTGTTGTCTCAACCTCAATGGCAGCAATTAACCTCAATGCTGGAAAAACACAATGTTGATCAAACTGAGGCATTAAAAACAGAACAGGGCACAGTTTTCCAGCATGATGAAGGGTTAACAATACAGACTCAGCTCGATAATATTGCCTCTGTGCAACAGCAGTTATTAGACAGGTTGAATAAACTTGAAGTGGAAGGTGCTAGCAAGGCCGTACCTTCATTAAAAACATCTGACTTTCATAAAGTTAATTTAAATATTGAGTCGATTAAAGCGAGCCAGCAGGATTTGATCAAACGGGTTGAACGCCTTGGGTTGCAATTGAAATCATCATCACAGGTTGCGCCGTTAGAGAAAGCTGAGGTGGATAGCTTAGACACTCAGTTAAAACGTGCTCGCAGCGTTAAAGCCAAAGGGCTGTGGTAACGTCGTGGGGTAACGTCAATAAAAGGGAATGAAGCTAATACTCTTTCAACCTTTCCTTGCTTTAATGTGACAAAAGGTGCTCTTTTTTGAGCATCTTTGGTCATCTTTTATCTTTGTTGAAATATCTTATTCATTCATTAAATTGATTTTTTAGCATTTGCTTTTTCAATAGGTTGATAGTTTTAAACAATATGTATTCGATATTTTATGGCTCTGCCTCGCAGCTTAATTGACCTAAATCATCTTTTTGACAATGATAACCACACTTTATCTCACTCATATTTTGTATGCATTTTTGATCCGCTTTTTGAGCACATGTCCATTGTCCTGCAAATGATTTACAGTCATATCCGCAGATTTTCTGACCATATTGATCATGACAGCGATATGCTTGAGGTGTTTCAAAGGTATTGATATTGGACTTGGAAGCTTGGTGGGCGATGGCAAATTTGTAGCCTTGGCGGTACGCATGATTGAGCTGTTCGGGGGTATTGGGGCATCCTTTGGCGTAATTAGGCTGCATAGCCACATTTTGGCGTGCATCATTGACCCCTTGGCTATAGGCTGACTGTTGATTACAGTGTTGAGCCATACTGTCTTGCCGTATTTGAGCGCAACCGGACAAGGATAAAATAACCATAATAATGAGAAAACGCATCATATTCCCACGTTGCTAGTGCTTTTTGCTTAAGATTAGCAGCTTTATAAAAAAGCTGTATGATTGTTTTTAATTTTGAAAAAAAGTGTTGATAAATCGCTTATAAAAGTGATGAGTTCTGCCTAAGATCTTATCTTAGGCTAGTGCCGCTTCTCATTAGATGGATAACAGATTATGATGCCGTTTTGATATCTTTCTCGCAAGGTAGAATATGGATAAAATGGCTGCTATTTATTTCTATATTAATGGATTAAGGCAAGATCAGTCTCATGATATTCCTTCTGAGCTGATTCAATTTATCTATCTCTCTCTAACCAACAGAAAAGAGCAGACTGAGGAGGCGTCGATCCAAAGGTTGCGTTTATTGAGTGATTATTGGCAAGAGATGACTTGGGAAATGGCGTTGAATGAAATCGATCGCTTTAGTCAGTTAATGGTTAATAATGCCGGGCCACTGGAATTTTATGAGGATTTATTGGCTTTGCTCACAGCACATCTTTCTATGCAAGATAAAAAACAGGGATTATGGTGGGCACATAAAATCGTCATTGCTTGTTGTGGTCGAACCCATTTGTATATTGATATGGGATTTGAGCAAAGACAAAGTATTACTGCATTATTTACTCAGTATTTCCCTTCTTTTGCCATAAAGAATATCGACAATAAAATGCGCTGGAAAAAATTTCTCTATCGACAGTTTTGTTTGGCTGCTCAATTGCCTTTATGCCCTACGGCTTCATGTGGTGAATGCCCTTCTTATCAAGAGTGTTATTCGGGTTAAAAATAAGCAGAAGGAGTCTACTCTCTTACATTAAATTAGTGATAGCTAATTGATTAACAATGAATTACAACTTTTGTCGGTATTATTCAATTTATATTGTTTATTAATTGCACTTTATCGTCAGCTTGATACATTAAGTGTGAGATACATCACATAACGGATGATGAAAAATGGATAATCAAGCTGTTGAACAATGTCGTGCAGTATACCTTACCGCTGAAGATTTACGGATCGCAGCTTCTATTTTATATAATGCCTATCATAGCGATCCTTTATTTTTGGATGCATTAACAAGAGGTGAACAAACACAATATGAAAAGAAATTGAGAGGGGCGATTAGAGAAGAGCTCAATGAATTGTGGCAGCAAGAGCAAGCGTTAATTGGTTTATTTGATGGTGATAGATTGATTGGTGTGGCTTGTATTGCGACTCAACAGGTGCCATTGGGAGAAGCAAGGTATTGGCATTGGCGTTTAAAAATGTTGTTAAGTACAGGTTGGCAATCCACTCAGGCCTTGATGAAAAAGGAAAGCCAAATTATTGATAATTTACCCAGTAAAGAATGCGGTATTTTGCAATTTATCGCTATTTCTCCTATCGAACAAGGTAAAGGTTTTGGTCATAAATTAGTACAAGCTGTGCTAAGTTGGTGTGATGAACAACCTCAGCTTGACGGAATAGGATTGTTTGCTAGCCGAGCATCTGACATTTATCTTTTTAATCATCATGGCTTTGAAAAGCGTACAGAATTGATGATAGGAAATATTCTTGGTGAGTTGCTTTTTTACGCTTCAGATAAAGCAGAATAATACCTCTGTTCGCGTTAATGAAGATGGATTTATGAATTGATAGGTGCTTTAGCAGATTGAGATAAAGTGTGAAAATCTAGAATTTGTTTGGCTTTGTTGACGCCTCGAGCGGAGATATAACTTAAATAGGGACGAACGATATGACCAAATATTAAATCAACGAGGAAGTGATCGAAAGCGTAAAATAGCGTGCGAGTAAAATAGGTTTGCTGATCTTTAGCGGCTAAGTCGTATCGCACATAGCCTCTTATACCAAAAAGAAATGCACTTTCTCCATAAACCAGAAAATAATGCGGAGCATCGTTGATTTGAGGTGTCCATTTTATTTGATGTTGAAGCCCTAATACTTGCGTATGCTCATTAACTGGCGGGTGATTGGGCGTTAAGGGCCGCTGTAAATAAGGTTCAATTTTTAAAGACCAAGGATAAAATAAAATCGGCCAATGGTTAGGGTTGGTGACATAGTCAAAGACTTGATGAATAGGCGCGTTGATTAAAACTTGTTTTTTTATGGCCGCCATAAAGACCTCTTTAATACTTTTATGGTTTACAGTATGCATGTTTAACCGATACTTTATCAGTATAGTGTATTCATTCTTTTTCTCCCCACTTTTGCTGTTTAATTGTATTACTGAATATTTCAAAAAAATAAAAGAGTTTAGAGCCTAATATTTTTAATAAGAATAAAGCTATAATTAATGATATCGATTAATGCTAGTTTTATACACTATCCATTTAATTTCACTTCTTAATAAAATCGAGCACCACTTGATTAAACCGTTCGGGGTTCTCCACCATCATAAAGTGATTACCTCCTTCTTGCTCTTCAAATATAAAGAGTTCTGAATTGGGAACTTGTTCGTGCATCCATTGGTGAGATTGCCAAGGAGCCTTGTTGATCAAATAGCTGCTTGAGATACAGCTATAGCAAGGTTTTCCGAGTTTTATTTCGTTGCCTGTCGAACAGGCATACCTAGCCCAATAACTTTGTTCATCGCCTTGACGCCAGCCAACGCTTCTCCGACCTGTGCATTGTAATCACGTAAGCTTAACTTGCTACTGATGAGTTGTTTATAACGATACATCTCCGTTTCCGATAGTGAGCGTTGATGGTAATCATTGTCAACTTTCCATTGCTTTAACGTCCCAGACTTCAATGCGTCAACCGCTTTATTTCTCGGATGACCCTTTTCCCAATATCCTGCGTTTGAACGCGGTGGAATAGTAGGTTTTGCCCCTTTGCGCTGCAGTAACTTATGGCACGCTTTTGTGTCGTATGCACCATCAGCTGAGACTTGATTTAATTTCCGGCGAAGTGGGTTGAGCAATGTGGGTAACACTTCGTTATCAGCGACATTAACGAGGCTGACTTCAGCTGAGACAACATCATGAGTCTTTGCATCAATCGCGAGGTGTAACTTACGCCATGTGCGTCGCCGTTCCTTACCGTGCTTGCGCGTTTTCCATTCGCCTTCACCGTAAACTTTCAATCCTGTTGAATCCACGACAAGATGAGTGACGGGGCCTCGGCAGGGGCTGCGATAGTTAACTTTAACAGTCTTGGCCCGTTTGCTTATACAAGTGTAATCTGGTGCCGTTAATGGCACATCCATCAGTTGAAACAGAGAATTGATAAAGCCTTCTGTTGCTCGCAGTGATAACTTAAAGACGCCTTTGAGCATAAGGGCAGTTTCAATTGCGGTATCACTGAATTGAAACCCCCTACCACGGCCGCCGTGATGGGTTTTGCAGTGCCAAGCATCGATAGCGGATTCATCCAGCCAAAAAGTGACCGAACCTCGATTGACCAATGCTTGGTTATACTGTTTCCAGTTCGTTATTTTACGTTTGGATTTGCCCATGTCATCTGTCTCGTTTTGGCACTGACAAGATCAGATCACAGAACGACCAAATGGTTCCTTAGATTTAAGCAACAACGCCTTGCCAAGGATATAAACTGGCTCTGCCTGTGATAAAAAGCACGGGCAGAGTCAGCTTTTTAAGCACATCGCGAAAATCTTGGCATATATTGTCTAAATAGAGTTGGCTAGCAGCGCTGTCCGGTATTGTCATGCAGTCAAGAATAAAGTCTTTTTGTGCCTTAGTGGCATGGGATGTGGTCGTTATATTGATAATATTTTGTTTGAGTACATTGGCATTGTCTTCAAGAAAACCATTAGTAAGCCCATGGATTTCTGCTGCGTGATAGATGCAGCCGTATTCTTGTTTCTCCTTGTCAGACCAAGTGGGATTAACGAGGAGTACAGCAGGTTCATCCACAATAATCAGCTTCTTAATAGATTGATGGCCAAATAAATCGATATAGTTATACACTATTGCAGCGCCCAAGGCGTGAGCGACTATGGTTACCTCAGTTAATGCTAGACTTGTGAGTAAATCATGTAAGTCATGGGCATAGCGAGAGACTCGATAGCCAAAGTCCACTTTTTCGGATTGTCCATGGCCACGCTTATTCAATGAAATAACGCGATAATACTGACTAAATGCATCGATTTGATATTGAAAAATTCTGGCTGAAATCCCTCCAGCCGGTAGCAATAATACGGTTTCACTGTGATCTGTTTTTGAGGGGGTTGCTTCTAAATAGTGTAATGTGACGCCATCATTGGTCTTAAAATAATGAGATTGAACTGTGTTCATGAGTGCACCTTTGATTACTGTTCGGTGATATTGTCATGTCAGGGGTTAGTACTTTGAATGATAGCGTCTTTTATTATAGATGATAGTACTTGCCTAAGGGCTTTATTTTACAGTGCTAACCTATCGAGAATATGGAGTATTTTTGTTAGCCCTTGTTGTAGTTTTTCTTCACTCATGCCCGCAAAGCCAATGCGAATATGGCGATTGGGGGAAGTGTCTGGTGTGAGCTGAAAGTGTTTTTCTGATAATAAGTAGATATTATTTTGATGGCAGTGAGCCTCAAGGATTTGTGCTTGATCGCCCACCTCAACCCAAAGGGCCATGCCACCTGCAGGGATCATAAAACGTAGGGGTTTGGGGCGGTGGTGATTATAACGGGTTAAGATTGAAACGACATGATCTCGGCGCTGGTGGTATATTTTGGTCATTTTTCGTAAGTGGCGTTCAAAATCACCGGATAACATCCATTTTGCAACGGCTTGTTGCATTAACACATTGGGCTTGTGGTTCATGAGTTGTCTATAGGCTAACAGCGCAGGGGCTAAGGTTTTATCGATAGCCATTATGCCTAATCGACTGCCGGGAAACATGATTTTTGAAAATGTGGCCAAATAAATGATTAATCCATGAGGATCATCGCTGGCCATTGGACTCAATGGTTGACTGTCATAATGAAATTCATGATCGTAATCATCTTCAATGATGGCAATATTATGTTTGGCTGCGAGTTGGTAAATGGCCATGCGCTTTGCAATAGGTAAAGTGACGGTTGTGGGATATTGGTGTAAAGGCGTTAAATAAATCAGCTTTAGTTTTTTAACCTTCGCAAGCGTTGTTAATGCCTCAATATCAATGTCTTGTTGATGTTGCTTGATAGGTACTAACATTGCCCCAGCCGCGCGAAAAGCTTGCCAAGCAGGCTGATAACCTAATGCTTCTACTGCCACATGATCGCCTGAGTTAATTAACACTTGTGAGAGTAAATATAAGGCTTCTTGAGAGCCATTTACGGTAATGATGCTTTTGTTTTGTATTCCTCGAGTTTTGCGTAAGTAATGGCTCACCTGATCAATAAATACTGTGCTACCGGCGACGCTTTCGTAATGCAAATCATTTAAATCTGGCCTGACTAAAGCTTGATCCATAAAAGCTTTAAATCGATGAAAAGGAAATAAAGTGAGATCGGCTTGCCCTCCGGCAAAATTAAACTCAAATTCGTGGGCAGGGCGCTGAACCTGCGGTTTATTTTGAATGGTTGAGCGCATTCTAGCACTGAGTGACCATTGAAAGGAGGAAGTGCATTGGTGTTGGTTTTGGCTGAGTATTTGGCTGCTTTCAATGGGTAAATGCAGATCAACAGTGTAAGCCTTTCGCTCACTGGCACAAAGCCAGCCTTGGGCGATGAGTTCTTGATAAGCTGACATGACTGTATGACGATGGCTGCCAATTTGTTTAGCCAGTGTTCGTGTTGAAGGGAGTTTTTCACCAGGTTCAAGTTGACCTGAGTGAATACAGTGTTTGATGGCCATGGCAATTTGTAAAAAACGGGGTTGAATGGTGTCATCCAGTGATAAGGCAAGTAATGGCATGTTTATTCCTTTATTTTATCGACGCTTTTATTCAATGTTTATTGATTGCCACTATGACAACTGGTCTCACTATGACAACTGGTCTAAGTAAAATTTAATTTTTGGTTGTTAACCTTATACCACATTTGAAGGAATATAGAATAAAAATAGCATTTTCCACTGTTCGAGCGAGGGTAATCTTTTGCATAACACGAATGATTTACGCACTTTTATTAAGGCTTATCCGTTTGGTGTGTTAGTGTCTTCTGATTTAACGGCAACGCATCTTCCTTTTATCGGCGATATTGATGAGGAGGGGAATGTCATTTTATATAGTCACTTTGCCAGAGCTAATCGTCATTGGCGCCAATTGGATAAAAAAGAGGTGATGGTTGTCCTTAATGGTCCCCATGATTATATTTCTCCCCGTTGGTATGTGAGTAAGCCCAATGTGCCGACGTGGAATTATGCTGCGGTCCAACTTAAAGGTTGCTTGAGTATATTGGATGATAAAAAAACCTTTGATGTAATGGAGCGCACATTTGCTCAATTTGAACCGACATTATTGACTGACAATTTTGTGTCGACGTTTGCTTATCGGCAAAAACTCTTGTCGGGAATTGTGGCTTTTAAAATAGCGATTACACAATGGCAAGGTAAGCAAAAATTAGGGCAACAAAGGAGCCTTGCAGATCAGCAAGGCGTTGTTAAAGGATTACAAGCATCAAATATGCCCAGTGCCCAAGGACTATTGCACTATATGCAAATGATGCAAATTGGGTTGGGTGAAACTCGGTAAAAGGGAGAGGTGAGTTATAATGCTTTTCCTTTTAAAAGCTTACGCATCCACATTCGATTTGGGCTAAGTAAAGCCAATGTGTCTTGATTAATGGGCAGTGGCTCGTCGCAGATCATGGCTGCCAATGCTTCAGCGGCTAAGGGGCCTGAGCTTAATCCACGGGAGCCTAGGCCGCCTAAAACATATAAGCCTTGATGCGCTGGAGCGGGAGTGGTTTGCCAATAGTGGCGACTTTGTGGTGTTAACTGATGTTGTTGGTAACGGGCGAGCAGTTGTTCTACATCGGGGACAGGTCCCATCATAGGTGCATGATCCCGTGTCACCATACGCACACCCACTCGGCCTTCATTATCGCTGACATCAATATCCTCAACCCAAGGGTGATTGGGGTAACTGTGATGCATTTTGTTTAAGTTGTCGTTTTGCTCTTGCGGGCAAAAGTGCAGATCTGCGGCATTTTTGACATAACTGGCACCGACACAGTGCATGTTTTTATATTCCGGGGTCAGGTAGCCATGAGCACACAGTACCGTATTGAGTTGACTCAATTGTCCTTTGGAGGGAATATGGCTGACTTGACCTCTAAACCCTGACAGTTGAAGGGCCTGTGTTTGTGTAAATTGGGTTAACTCATGGCCATTCGCGATAACAACGCTGGCAAAAGGCCCATGGACTTGTTCGCCTTGATATAGGTACCATTGATTATCTTCTTGTGCTAATCGTCCAATAGGCGTATCAAAATGCAAGGTGAGTTGCGAGAGACGCTGTGCTTTTTTGATCGCGGCGAGGGTATAGTCCTCAGGGCAAACCCAGCCTCCCAAGGGATAGAAAATGCCAGGTTTCTCGATGATTATACCAGCAAGTTGGCTGGCTTGTTGTTGATTAACTGGCAGGGCAATATCAGGATCCCATGCATGGCCTTTAAGGGTTTTAGTGAGCCGGGCCTGACTTCGCTCATCAAATCCTGTGTGCAGCACACCACATAAATCATGAGCAATAGTGAAACCTGTTTGATGTAGGGACGTGAGTCTACGCCGACTATACAAGAAAGCCTGCTGAAAGTAGCGACTGAGTGCATTATTTTCCGGTGTTAATAACGGATAAAGTGCACCTTGTTTATTGCCTGAAGCTTGTGCGGCTAATTGACTATCTTTACAAAACAAGTGTATTTGTCGTTGCCTGCTGGCCAGTGACAAGGCTAGATGGGCACTGGCGAGTCCTCCACCGATAATGGCGATCTTGCCTTCTGTTGTACTCATTAAAGGAAAAGGGGCGTTTTTAATGCGTTGCTGATGACGTAATGCTTGTCGTTCACTGTATGCAATATCATCATCGACATTTTTATTTGTGGGGGGCTGATGGAATAAGGCTTGGTGTTCACTGTGTGCGATATCATCATTGATGTTTTTAATGGTTTGTTGATGACGTAAGTTTTGGCTTTCACTGTATGCACTATCATCATTGATGTTTTTAATGGACTGTTGATGACGTAAGTTTTGGCTTTCACTGTATGCACTATCATCATTGATGTTTTTAATGGACTGTTGATGACGTAAGTTTTGGCTTTCACTGTATGCACTATCATCATTGATGTTTTTAATGGACTGTTGATGATGTAAGTTTTGGCTTTCACTGTATGCAATATCATCATTGATGTTTTTAATGGACTGTTGATGACGTAAGTTTTGGCTTTCACTGTATGCAATATCATTATCGACATTTTGAATGGCTTGCTGATGTTGAATGCTTGAATGGCGTTTATTGACCTCTTGTGCTTCATTGCATTCCAAAAGAGGGATGCACTGAAAGCCGACCTCTTTGGCCCGTTGCTGGAAGTCAGTCAGGCTAGGCGATAATGTTGTTTTATTTTTTGATGTTTTGAACCAGAGTTTCGCGTTATCTTGGCTAATTTTAGCCATTTTCCACAGCTGGGATGGGACTAATTGGCACAGTAATGCCCTATCGTCACAATACCAATGTGAAATTAACTGTTGTTTTGAAAGAATCATTTCATCAATTTGAGTGGATAGTTCACCCATATGGAAATCGATGAGTAGGCGTTCATTATTTAAACTGAGGCGCTGAATGCCGTCAATATTAATTAATCTTGTTTGCTGCTCAGGTGCAATATGCAGAGCGAGATCAGCCTGAGTGGGCATGCATGATGTCGATGGCATAAAGATTTTGATGATCAATGAGTGGAGGGTTGCTTCTTGATGCTGAGCAAGTAAGGATAAGTATGCTTGAGGTTCACTGAGGCCGATTTGACCTAAAATAATAGGGGAATTATCTGTTTTTGTTGTTTTAACATACTGATAAAGCGTACTGACTGTCATGCTAGGCTCTTTAATGCTACCGTGATAAGCGAAATGAAAAGATGGTTATCTTTTTTCTAAATCAATTGTACATTTTATTGAGCAAAGAATGTTAATCTATTTAGCATTAAATATGCGTTTAGGCAGACTTTTATTGCCCTTTTATGGAAAGCTGACCACTTTACCTTACTAAAAGGGATACCATTAGCTCAGTAAAATTGGGTACTACATGTACATAATGGATAGCAAAAAATGAAAAGAGTCGTGATCACTGGGCTTGGCGTCGTGTCGAGCATAGGTAACAATAAGCAAGAAGTCACAGAATCCCTAAAAGCGGGCCGTAGTGGTATTACTCACTCCGATCAGTTTGTAGAAATGAAGCTTCGTAGCCATGTTTGGGGCGACATTAAGTTAGACCCAAAAGATCATATTGACCGCAAAGCACTGCGCTTTATGGGCAAAGCTGCCGCTTATGCTTATATCGCCATGGAACAAGCCATTGAGGATGCGGGGCTGACTGAAGAGCAGTATTCTGATCCTCGAGTGGGGATTATTGCTGGAACGGGCGGTGCATCTTCAGCAAACCAAGTGGAAGCGGCTGATATTTTACGTGAAAAAGGTGTGAAACGTGTGGGTCCTTATATTGTACCGCGTATTATGGCCAGTACAGCCAGTGCTTGTTTAGCTACACCTTTTAAAATTAAAGGCATGAACTACTCGATCAGTTCAGCTTGTGCAACCAGTGCGCATTGTATTGGTCATGCGGTAGAACTTATCCAAATGGGTAAGCAAGATATGGTGTTTGCGGGCGGCGCTGAAGAAGTCGACTGGACATTGACTATGGGCTTTGATGCGATGGGTGCATTGTCAACAAAGTACAATGATGATCCGACCAAAGCCTCTCGTACTTATGATGCCGATCGCGATGGTTTCGTGATTTCTGGTGGCGGCGGTATTGTTGTGGTTGAAGAACTGGAACATGCTTTAGCCCGTGGTGCTAAAATTTATGCTGAAGTGGTGGGCTATGGCGCATCATCAGACGGTTATGACATGGTTGCACCTTCAGGTGAAGGGGCTGTGCGTTGTATGCAAATGGCATTGGCCGATGTGGATACGCCGATTGATTATATCAACACTCATGGCACCTCCACGCCAGTGGGAGATACCCGTGAACTCGAAGCATTGCGTGAAACCTTCGGTAATAATTTGCCTGCCATTGCGTCAACTAAGTCATTGACAGGTCACGCATTAGGTGCTGCAGGTGTTCATGAGACTATTTATAGTCTTATCATGATGGAAAATAACTTCATTGCACCTAGCATTAACATTGATAACATCGATGAAAAAGCAGAAGGTATGCCGATTGTGACAGAGTACCGTGAAGCAGAGCTGAATACAGTCATGAGTAACAGCTTTGGTTTCGGCGGCACTAATGCCACATTGGTGATGAGCAAATATAAGTGATCATGACTTTATGATTATTGAGTGAAACGGATTAAGGGAAGCGATGAGCTTCCCTTTTTTGTTGTTGGATCTTGTGACTCTTGGTGCGTTTTGTCATATTCTCAATATTGGTGAGAGTGGTTAGTCGTATAGGAAATGAATTGAAAATCATAGCTGATGAAAATATGCCCTGTGTTGATGCCTTGTTCGGTGAGCTAGGGCACATTAAAAAAGTGAATGGACGCTCATTGACAGCGGATGATGTGATTGATGCTGATGTGTTGTTAGTGCGCTCGGTGACTCAAGTGAATGCCACCTTGCTTGAGAAAAATAAGCGATTACGCTTTGTGGGCAGTGCGACCATTGGAACGGATCATATTGATGTCGATTACCTTAAGTCTCGTCATATTCCATTTGCTAATGCTCCAGGCTGTAATGCAACAGCGGTTGGCGAGTTTGTTTTTATTGCCCTGTTGGAACTCGCAAATCGTTTCCAAGAGACATTAAAACATAAAACCGTCGGCATAGTGGGGGCGGGAAATACCGGTAGTGCGGTAGCGAAATGTTTAACGGCGTTTGGCGTGAAGGTCTTATTGCACGATCCGCTTTTACAGGCACAAGGGGATGAACGGGTTTTTGTGTCCCTTGATACCTTAATTGAACGTTGTGATGTCATTAGTTTACATGTTCCTATCACACGTACGGGGCAGTTTCCCACTTGGCATTTATTTGATGAAAGGCGTTTATCACAATTAACGACTGGGACTTGGCTTATTAATTGTTGTCGAGGAGAGGTGATTGATAATCAAGCCTTAATGAAGGTGAAATTGGCCAGATCCGATCTCAAATTAGTGTTAGATGTGTGGGAAGGTGAGCCTCATCCAATGCCAGACTTAGTGCCTTTAGTGGAATTGGCCACGCCTCACATTGCTGGGTACAGCGTAGAAGGTCGCGCTCGAGGTAGCTTTATGTTGTATCAAGCATTAATGGCGCATTTAGGTTATGATGGTAAGCTGTCGTTGCAAGATTTGTTAATACCGCATTGGATTGAGCGTATTCATTTGCAAGCAATGCCTGATGAAAAGGCATTATTGCAACTTGTTCGCCTTGTGTATGATCTCAGAGATGATGATCGTTTGTTTAGAAATCAATTTCTTAATGTAAACGGATTCGATCATATGAGAAAAATTCATAAACATAGACGTGAATTAAGTGTATTAACACTGGTCAATAGCGGACAATTTGATGTAAATTGGTTATCTTATTTAGGGTTTTCTGGAGTTGAGCTGTAATTATGTCGCAAGAATTTAACGTGGTAGTTTTAGGTGCATCAGGCGCGGTGGGTCAAACAATGATTGAGATCCTAGAAGAGCGCAATTTTCCTGTAGCTAATTTGTACCCACTCGCCAGTAGCCGCAGTGCAGGTGAAACGGTGAGTTTTCATGGTAAACAAGTCGAGATCCTTGATGTCGATACCTTTGACTGGTCACAAGCTCAAATTGGTTTCTTTTCTGCTGGTGGTGATGTTTCTGCTAAATGGGCACCGATTGCAGCTGAAAATGGTTGTGTTGTGATTGATAACACTTCTCACTTCCGCTATGACATTGATGTTCCACTTGTTGTGCCAGAAGTGAATCCTGAAGCGATTGCCGATTTTCGTAACCGTAATATTATCGCGAATCCTAATTGTTCAACGATTCAAATGTTGGTTGCATTAAAACCCATTTATGATGCATTTGGTATTGCCCGTATTAATGTGGCAACCTATCAGTCGGTTTCGGGCTCAGGTAAGCAAGCCATTGAAGAACTGGCTAATCAATGCGCAAAATTATTGCAGGGCCTGCCTATTGAACCTCAAGCTTATCCTAAACAAATTGCGTTTAATGTGTTGCCGCAAATTGATAAATTCATGGATAATGGTTACACCAAAGAAGAAATGAAAATGGTGTGGGAAACACAAAAAATCTTTGGTGATACCAGTATCGAAGTGAACCCAACAGCGGTAAGAGTCCCCGTTTTTTATGGGCATTCAGAAGCCGTTCATCTTGAAACGCATCAACCCGTTGATGCCGACGATGTAAAAGCGGTACTTCGAGGCGTAGAAGGCATAGCGTTATTTGAGTCTGATGAGGAATACCCAACCGCAGTGACGGAAGCTGCAGGCGCCGATCCTGTTTATGTGGGCCGGGTTAGAAAAGACATTTCACACCCAAATGGCATCAACCTTTGGGTTGTCTCAGATAATATCCGTAAGGGTGCGGCACTCAATAGTGTGCAAATTGCGGAAGTTTTGATAAGAGATTATTACTAAATCGATTGAAATTATCCTATATTGTTTAACAAGGCCTGCGATTAGCAGGCTTTATTTATTAACGGTTATTTTTACAATCAGAAAAGTAGCAGAGTGAGATTTTCTGGTTTATAATAATCTTAATAAATACAATTACCTAAAGTTATCACCATAGGTAAATGGCTTCTTGGTGGTAGTGATATGTTTGCAAAGGAAGGTATGATGAACTTTCGGTCTCGAAATGTGATATCCCTGATGGCAACCGGTGCTTTGTTGTTAAGTACTTCTTTTTCACTTTTGTCAGCTAATGCGGCAGAGCCTTTAAGCATTGTCGGGCCTCAAGGTCAAGTGAGTACGACGGCGAAGCAATATGGTCCGATCAAAGCGTCAGAAACATTGTGGAGTATTGCACAAAAGGTGAAACCCCATGCCAGTTTGACGACTTATCAAGTGATGGCGGCCTTGTTTGATGCTAACCCTCAAGCGTTTTCAAATCGCAATTTTAATAGTTTAATCAAGGGGGCAAAACTTGCTATTCCCACGCAAGCGGCCATGGAGCAATACCCTTCTGCTGCGACAACACAGGCTAAGAAAACGACACTCAAACCCGTAACGACTCAATCTAAGGCCAAAACAGAGGTAACACAAACAAAAGAGGCCTCGACTCAAACAGCATCATTGTCGAGCCAATTGCAAAAGGCGGAGTCCATTAATCAGCGCTTAAGTGCTGAATTGGTAAAGGCAAAAGATGGGTTAGTGCTTGCACAAAGTGATAACCAAGAGCTAAAAAGCACGATTGCAGAGTTAAAAAAGAAGGTCGTCGAGTTAAACACTCAATTAAAGGCAAGTTTACTACAAAGTGCAAAACAAAAGCAGGCGTTTGAGGCCACACAAGAGCAAGCTGCGACTTTAACGAAAAGCCTGCAAGCATCAATAAAGGCATCGGAGCAAGCTTCATCTAAGCCACCTTCGACTGAATCGCAATCGCTGGCAACCTTTTGGCAAAATCTAATGAATAGGCCTGTATTATTAGCTGTTTTTGTTATTGGACCGGCGCTATTGCTTATTATTTTGTTTTCGGTTTGGTATAACCGAAAAGAGAAAGAGAGTGATGAAGGACAAGCGTCTGCTTCTGAGGGGGGACAGGCCGCAGAGCAAACTGAACAGATCATAAAATCAGAGTCAAATGAAGTGCCTTTGCAGAACAGTGAGACCCCCTTACTGGATGAACAGCATACTCGTGGCGTGGTACAATTGGATTCAAATGAGCCTGCAAAGGACTTAACCGCGCTAGAAAGTGAGCAAGAAAATGCGTTGTCAGCGCATGCTGATATACCAGCTGAAAAGGATACTGCCATTGATGAATTGTGGGCGGAGGTTATCGAAGCCCATGATGATGAAATAGAAACGGATAAAGCCGCTTTGAACCAGACTCAAGGGCATAAGGATGAACGGGCGCCTTTCGAAACTGAATCCTTTGCTAACGCAAGTTCAAATGAAGGCGATGCTGCCACCATGTCTGAGCAAGATGCAGCTGAAACCAATAACATAACTCAAACCCATTGGCATACTGGTAGCGATAACCCAGTTCAGTCAAAAGAAGCGTCAGAAGAACAGTCACAAGAACATATTCCTTTTGGGGAACCCGCAATCGATGACGATCCTGCGTCGTTACATGCTCCATTATCTCATGAGGCGATGTCTTTTGCCAAAGATCATGGGCAAGAGTATGCGCATAATGAACCTATGTTACCATCTGATGTATCAGATAAAATTGTCGCTGAATTAGACGGAGAGTTGCCTCAAGCTCATGCCGAAAATGATGCTGATCCATCATTCAATCAAGATGATGAATTACACAGTTTGTTAGCCGAATTTGATAACGTGGAACCCATCTCCAAAGAGGGTACTCAACAGCATGAAGAGGCGGATGCAGGGGAGATGCTTTCAAGGGAAACACCGACTTTAGCCAAGGATCCTGCACAGGCAAACAGTCGCAGTGTGTCTGATGAGCGTATTCCTGATACAGTGATCAAAGAAAATGTCGCTCAACAAGTGGCAATGACAGATCCCACTGCTGACATTGATGCGTTATTGGATGAGCTTGAAGATGAGGTGGTGATTGTTGATCCTAAGCACCAGGCTGCTGATGTGGATCTTGATGAGTCTCGTCGCCCAGAGCAAGAAGGGGATCGGTTTGAGGAAGAAAATAGCTTCATCGATATCAATACCCCGTTAGATGATGAACCTAAACATGATAAAGGAAGAGTGGATCCTTTCTTTGACTCGAATATGGCAATCGATGAATTAGAAGATTCAATGTCAAATGAAACTGTCCATGATCCTAAGGCAGAGACTGGTACGCAAAGCATGGCCGATAAATTGAATCTGGCTCGAGCGTATATGGATATCGATGATAAAGACAGTGCTCGCGCCTTGTTAAAAGAAGTGGGAGTCGAAGGCGATGAACAGCAAAGACGAGAAGCCGGTGCGCTGTTAAATGAATTGGTTGGCTTGTAGGCTTTGTTACCGCTTCGTCATTGTTAGAATATGTCTAGTCCTAAAATAGGTTGACGGTTTTTATTAAGCCAGTATTAATGTACTGGCTTTTTTGTGCTTAATGTCGCGATAAAATGCCATTAAAATGGCAAGGAAGGCTAGGGCCTGCTGATCTTTTGTGGTTAAATTATGTCCGAGATAAACGTGTTTTAATCGCGACGGGAGGGATGACGCCTAGTAATCTAAGCAAGTTTCTCCCAACAAAGAGTAAAACACGTTTAGCCGGATCCTACGGACAGCGTTTGTGGCTCCTTTTTACGGCGTTATCGCTTATGTATGTAGAATAACTACACCACACAAGCTCTGCCTTGTATAAAGAACCCACAAACTGCTGCAGAAATCATCACCAAAGATCAACAGGCCCTAGAATGCAAGTGAATATTTATCAGGTCGATGCGTTTACGACAAAGGTTTTTAAGGGAAATCCTGCGGCAGTATGCCCATTGAATGCTTGGCTCAGTGACGGGCTTTTACAGCAAATCGCAGAGGAGAATAATCTGTCAGAAACCGCGTTTTTTGTGCCGACAGAAAAAGGATTTCACCTGCGTTGGTTTACGCCTGTTGAGGAGGTCGATTTATGTGGTCATGGGGCCTTAGCGAACGCGTTTGTTATTTTCAATCATCTGCAATATGCAAAATCTGAAATTTCCTTTACGACGTTCAGTGGAGAGTTAATCGTAAAAAAACGCTCATGGTCTGCAAATGGATTTTCCAAGTACAGAGCTTGAGCGAATCACGCCGCCTAAGGCATTTGATTATGTTGTGGTGTTGGAGAATGAGGAGCAAGTTGTGGAATTACAACCTGATTTCTATCAATGGTTGCAGCTTGACTTAAGGGGAGTCGTGGTGACAGCGCCGAGGCAAAATGTGGATTTTGTGAATCGCAGCTTTTTTTCGATAATCCTTACTCATCAAGTTTAGGAGGCCTGTTAGCTATGCATTGACTATAATGTTTAGAGATGCGCAGTTAACCAGAGGTAAAGTATGCCACGATGTCAATCAAGACAAAAGTTTGAAGCATTTGCGTTTTATGAGTTTGAGCGTAAATTGAACCAAGAGCAACGATTAAGCATTATTGCTGAGGATATTAATCGGTTTGTTCGCATCGATTATTATGGCAACAAAGCTGACACTAAGAGAGTTAACTGTAACTCGGACTTGGGGCATATAGGTAACAATGTTGCTCCTACATATTTACCTTGCATATATTACAATTTCATTTTGTTAAAAAGAAAACATTCCCCTATAACGGGTCTCGACAAATCCGATGTCATATATTATGAATTAAGAGTATGGAATATGACTCGTGAGCAAAAAAAAATTCCTGATGAGAAACGGTTTCAAAGTGATATGGATGAATCCATACTCGTGCCAGTTAAGGCCTATGCTTGTAAATTTCAAGATCGAAGAAATGCTAATGAAGATGAACTGACTGTTATGGCCATCGGAACCTGCGAAGTAAAAAAATCAATGTCACCAGTAGATGTATTTAAACGTCATGTCTCCATAATTGACTTTTTTCTGGCCAATGTGCCAACTGAGGTTGATTTTGCACGTATTCCAAAAACGAGCCAAGAGACGCAAGTCAATCGGTGTTTTCTTGCATTTGTTATCAAAAATATTTTTAAAGAAAATAAGTATAATTGTGAGTTTGATTGCTTACGATTGAGTCATCATCAAGTTTGGGAATATATGTATCAATTACAAAATAGCACATCGAATTTGACTCAAAATAACAATAATAATAATAATAATAATAATAATAATAATAATAATAATAATAATAATAATAATAATAATAATAATAATAATAA
>NZ_CANLZC010000052.1 GCF_947495455.1 uncultured Shewanella sp.
TACAGCATAAATGCGCCTTGAATTGAAAAGCCTGAGAAGCTCTGAATTGATCATCTATATAATGGAATTGGTATTACACTAGTCTTCCATTTTCACATTGATATAAGCAGGATCTTTATCCACCATGATCGCAATGGATTTATAAGTCGGTGTGTCACTCTGCTCTCCCACACTGTCTAATGGCACTAATGCATTTGCCTCAGGATAGTAAGCCGCCACATTGCCACGAGGAATATCATACTCAATCACAGTAAAACCCGATAACTGTCTAGTGCTATTATTTGGCCACAATGACGTCAGCACCACCTTATCTAAATGTATCAAGCCTTGTTGCTGCATATCTTTACTATTCATTATTAACACTTTACGGTGTCCATGCACTCCTCGATATCTGTCCTCCATGCCATAAATTGTTGTATTATACTGATCGTGCGAGCGCAATGTTTGCAGTACAAATGTCGTTTGATCCGTCAGTGTATTGGGATCAAATGCTAAAATAGATGTGGGTAATGAATGCGACATTATCTGTGCTTTTTTTGTTGGTGTTTGCCAATGATACTCAGCGGCAGCGCTACCTAAATAAAAACCACCGGGATGATTAATCTTCTCATTAAAATCTTTAAATTTCGGAAATACTTCAGCAATTTTATCCCTGATCACACTATAATCATCAACAAAATTCTGCCAACAAACGACTTCGCTCCCTAAGGTTGCGTCAGCTATACCAGCCACAATCGCCACTTCTGAACGCATGTCACCGATATCACTGGGCACGACCCCCATTGATGCATGCACCATACTAAAAGAGTCTTCCACTGTGACTTTTTGCGGTCCTTTCGCTTGTACATCAATATCTGTTCGACCTAAACAAGGTAAAATTAACGCTTTTTTGCCCACAATCAAATGACTACGATTTAATTTTGTCGCCACATGAACTGTTAATTCACACTGACTCAAGGCTTGCTCCGTCACTTTAGTGTCGGGGGTAGCAACCGCAAAGTTTCCTCCTAATCCAATAAACACTTTACTTCGATTATCCAACATAGCTCGAATCGCTTGCACTGTATTATGACCCGGCTGTTGAGGTGGAGAGAAGGCAAAGACTTCGCCTAATTTATTTAAAAAAGGCATCGAAGGCTTTTCATTAATCCCCATGGTTCTATCACCTTGCACATTACTATGCCCTCTGACAGGACAAAGACCCGAACCATGTTTTCCCAGTTGACCTCGCAGCAGCTGCATATTAACGATTTCATGTATGGTTGCGACAGAATGTTTATGTTGAGTAATCCCCATTGCCCAAGTAAAAATCACTCTCTCACTACTTAAATGCACTTGCGCAGCTTGCTCAATTTGAGCTTGAGTCAAGCCTGACTGGGATTCAATCTGTTCCCAGCTCGTATTTTCAACCTGCTGAATATAATCTTCTAATCCTTCACAATGTTGTGTGATAAAAGCCTCATCAAATACGCCAGGTTCATTCTTTGCCTTACGCTGCTTATCAACAGTGAGCATGACTTTTACCATACCTCTAATGGCAGCCATATCCCCCCCCAATTGAGGAGTCAAGTACAAACTACTGATCTGCGTCGAGCTATTTTTCAACATTTCTACCGCGTTTTGTGGGCTCGCAAAGCGCTCTAACCCTCGCTCTTTTAATGTATTAAAACTAACAATATTCGCACCTCGTCGAGCCGCTTTATATAAACTATCTAACATTCTTGGATGATTAGAACCTGGGTTTTGTCCAAACACAAAAATCGCATCGGCATACTCAAAGTCTATCAGTTGTACTGTGCCTTCCCCCACACCCAGCGCCTGTTTCAACGCCACACCACTGGCTTCATGACACATATTGGAGCAATCCGCAAAATTATTGGTACCAAACATCCTGACGAACAACTGATATAAAAAAGCGGCTTCATTACTGGTTCTGCCCGAAGTATAAAACTCTGCCTGATCAGGCGAGGCTAATCCATTTAACTCAGTGGCGATTAATTCAAAAGCCTTATTCCAACTGATAGGAAGGTAATGATCCGTTTGTGCATCATAAGATAAGGGTTGATGCAATCGCCCCTGAGACTCTAAAAAATGCCCATCTTGCTTTTTAAGTTCACTCACTGTCTTTGAAGCAAAAAAATCGCTTCCCACTCTTTTACTGGTCGCTTCCCAACTCACGGCCTTAGCGCCATTTTCACAGAACTTAAAATGGCCTGCCTCATCATCTTCCCCCCAAGCGCAGCCCGGACAGTCAAAACCTTCATCTTGATTCGTATTCAGCAAATTACGAATATTTTTAGCAATATTTTCACTTTTAATCAGGTGCTTCGCCGTACTTGCAAGCGCCCCCCAGCCTCCAGCTGCATTATGATACTGCGTTATTTTTTTACTCATAGTGACTCCTCAGAAACACAAAGGCTATACACTGCGGTGATAGACTCTAGCAGCCTCTTTTTTCGGAATGTGAATAAGATTAACGTTATATTTTTTAGCCCAAATAACAGCTAAAGAACTGGGCGACGATAAACAAGCTAAGGTACCCACACCATGCAACACCAATTTTTGCACCAACTCATAACTGCAACGACTGGTCACCAACACAAATCCAGATGCCACATCGTATTGTGCTTTACAGATCAAACCCAATAACTTATCCAATGCGTTATGCCGTCCGACATCTTCACGGCAGGCAAGAATTTCACCTGCGTGGGTGACAAACAAGGCTGCATGTAGCGCACCGGTCACTTTTCCATGTTGCTGCCAAGAAGTGATTTTTTGCTTTAACCCTTGCAACGACAATGCTGACGGCAAAGGACTTGATTGCAAGGGGGAGTGCTGTAGCCAAAGCATTTCTAAGGCCTCACTGCCACAAATACCACAACCCGTTCGCCCTGATAACTGTCGCCTCTTATTTTTCATGGCATTAAAAGCGCGCTCATTAATGGTAATACTGGCTTCAATACCTAATTCTGTGTGCTGGTATTCAATGTCTTTGAGTTGCCATGAGTGCGTAATTAAGGCTTCAGAAATTGAAAATCCTAGAATAAAATCATTCAAGTGATAGGGAGAGACCATCATCACCGCATAATTAATACCGTTATAACTGAGTGATAGTGGATATTCAGCGACCAAAGGTACATGCTGCGCCTTTGACGGAGAACGAGTGAGATTAACGGCTTCATCAATGGGCTCAAATGAAAAAAAATGATTCGATTGCAGCTCAAACTCTGTATTTGACAACACCGCTTTAGGAAAATCAGCCTTCATGCTTTCAACTCATGTCATAACCTAGGCCATAACTCATGCTATAACTCATGCTGTAAAACCACGTTAACCATCATCGCTACCCATAATCTTAGTCCCATGGCTAGCAGGCTAACATGCGTTATTAACATAATAGGTTAAATCTTCCCCTTAAGATACTTCCTATACATTCCTTTTATGTTTCGCAGCCAGTGAAAAACTCAACATTGACCTATTCATTGCACAACACAATCTTGCTTATCAACAAAATGATAAGAAACAGCTGCATTTCAGAAAAAATCGCCATGAATTGATTAACAGATAAGCACTTGAATCAAATATAGCATTTTCTATTAAAATCTAAGGTGACAAGCGCAATTAAAGTTCGTATACTCTCTCTCGCTTTCGGTAATGACGATTACCTTAAGTCGGCCCCTTAGCTCAGTTGGTTAGAGCACACGACTCATAATCGTTAGGTCCACAGTTCGAGTCTGTGAGGGGCCACCAAATTTAAGATAACGCGCAGTAAGCTAAAACTTACTGCGCGTTTTTCGTTTATGCTATCTTCTTTATTTTATTCACCTCAAAAGCCAATTTCAGAACAGTGAATGATATTTCGTTGAATTTTAATGCAAACACGCCCAAAGTAAAGCAGTGCAATCCACCGTAAACTTATGTTTAATGAATTGTTTTAACTAGCGTTACATATTACAAAAAACAAATTTGATAACCTAAACACAACACATCAGACCAGATTATTTAAATTGATTGGTTTTTTAATATAACACGTTAGATGAACGTCTTATATTGACGCCAAAGGCGCTTCGATTCACTCGGTCAACTTTGAATAACAGGTCAATAACGATGCAATTAGTGACACCCCTTTCTTTTTCACAACATAACCAGCAAAGTCTCAAGACATTAGTCGAGCAAGCACTCATTAGCCTAGACTGCCCTCAAGATAAACTGACGTCTTTTGGTGAACATGCCAGTATTCATCTTGAATTTGATAACTTACCCAATATCAGCATTAGCATTGAAAATGATCGATTATGGCTATGGTCAGCCTTTACTGATCTCACATCCACGCTCTGCCTCAATCATGCCGGTGAGCTTTTTACACTATTGCAGTTCCCCATACCCAATGTCGAATTAGAGCAGGCTATTCTAGTTGAAGCAAAACAAGGCTATGAACTTAAAGCCTTAGTCGATCCTGCATGCCTTCATGCACCACAAAACCTAGGAAGCATTATTGAGTATTTTTATCAAAAAGTGGATGGGATTTGTCAAATATTCAATCAAAAAAGTTAAACGCCATTAACGCTTATTCTGCCACTCCAGCCAATCGATTTGCCCAGTCGATTAGCTAAACCCTGTATCATTAGGTTCTATCATTATGCCCAGTATTTCAAGCCCAACACAAACGACGCCTTTATCTCAGCCACTCATTCATCAAACGGCAAAAAGCAGCACTGTAAAATCCGAAGTGGCCCAGCAGCTTAAGGGGATTTCCAGCGATCAATCTGTGAGTCAAAGCAAGAGTCTCAAAGTAGAAAAGGAAGGGATGATCTATAGCCCCTTTGCTGTAAAAGATTCCGTATTATCTTGTTTGGGTCATAACTTAAATAGACTCAAACAGGATAAGCCACTCTATCCTGTTATTCTGAAAGATGACAATGCTAAAGCTCAGTTTGAACAAATAAAAACAACACTTCTAAAGACTTATACAGACAAGGCCGACAAAGCACACACCCTTCTCGCTGGTTATGCCAAAGACCAAGGAGTACAGATAAGTCAAGTATTAGAGGCCCCCGAAAGAGACGCTGCAGCGGCTAAAAAAGAACTCGCATTACGAGCCTCATCCACATCTGAAGCGCCTTCTTCACAGCAAGCACGCCCTTTTAAAACGCTCACGTCCGAACAACTAAACAGATTTATTAATACAGCAGAAACATTGGCCCACATTGTTAAATTAGCCGAAAACTCAGCGGCTTTTCGCGATGTATTAATCAAACTAGAAGTACACAGTGATCAGAGCGAACATAAGCTCCAACAACTTTCACCTGACAAAAATAAACTCTACATTATCGGTCATGGTGGCGCTGGAAGCTATACGCTAACCCCTAAAATAGATTCAAATTTAAATGAAGGAATAACCGCTTATCAACTCGCGAGCAATCTCGCTAAAGCAGGGCTAAGAAAAGATTTCATCGATATTCGAACAACCAGTTGTTGGAGCGCGGACAGCCATAGAATTACCGCCTTTGATGAGCCCCAATTAGAGGAAGCCAGTAAAACCAAAACAATAAGTAAACCTTGGCTGTTTTTTTGGAGTACTAAAACCATTGATCGCCAACCTTTTGCCCAAGAATTCAGTGACTCTTTAGGCGTTATGGGCTTTTATAATGCTCAAGTAACAGGCTATCATGGCCAAGGAAAAACAATTCCCTTAGGCGAACACCAAAGTCGCATCATTCCAAAAGACAGTAGCGCTCCAAAGGATAATAGCATTCCAAAGGATAATAGCGATCCCATCACAGTTCGCTCGTCAAAGGCTAAACACGTCTTTACCCCTAATCTCACTTGGGAAATTAGGCTATCTAATTACTTAAGTTCATTAAAAGACTCCATGCTCAATTGGTTCCGCTCTTCTAATGCCTAACAGTTTAATTCGTTAGCAATGAATAATCGGTAAAGATCGCCAATCAGTGGTGTATTGCGGCGTTAAATAGGCGCGGCGCATGGTCCAATGGGATCGCGACTCCCTTGTTCCTTGGGCGGCAACAAACAAAGTACCGCGACCAAAACGCTGATTCAGTTTATCGTACACAGGCATCAAATTTGGGTGTTCAAGCATAGGGGAGAACATGTCCAATTGCTGATGGTGGCGGCTCACCAAATCCATCAGCCCCACGCCCACTTTATAGTAACGCACACCTTTATGGTATAAACGTGGTGCAAGCCGTTTCACTGCAGCGCTGAGCTCCAAGCTTGAACTGACGGGTCGCTCAAAGGTATGCAACACCTTAAAAGCACGGGAATGAGTATCATGGGGTGAGCTCATGGCAAACACCAATAACTGTAAACAGCTCGATTGCTGTTGGCGCATTTTTACTGCGGCAATATCCAGATGTAAACACAGGGCCTGACAAAGGGCATCGAAATCATTCACTATACGCTCCCCTAAACTGCGTGTGGAAAAAACCTGTTGTTTATCAACATGCACTTTCCCCCATTCTTTAACGGTTTCACCATTTAACTCAGCAATAATACGACTAACTTCAATATTAAAACCGAAAGCCAACAGTTTATTCGGTGTATTATATGCTTGATGATGAAAAAGGCGTGACAAGTCATAAGCACTGTTAACACCCATATCAATGAGCTTCTTTGCTGATTTGCGCCCTATTCCCCACACCTCACCCACAGGCACTTGTTTTAACAAATTCAGCCGCTTCTCTGCTGAATCTATCACGCAAACCCCGCTATATTCAGGTATTATCTTGGCAACATGATTCGCCAGCTTTGCCAAGGTGAGTGTTTCTCCCATTCCCACGGAAACAGGTAAACGAGCCTCTTTCCATACCGCGCGGCGAATATGCCGGCCCATATCAATACATTCAGCATCACTTTCCGCCCCTTTTGCTCCTTGCTTAAAAGACAAAAAGCTCTCATCAATGGAGTAAATGTATTGCTCAGACGCAAAACGACCAATGATTTGCATCATTTTCATGGATAAATCGCCATATAGCGCATAATTTGATGATAGCGCAATCACTCCATGCTTTTCACATAAGGCTTTTACTTGAAAATAAGGGACAAATTTTTTGATCCCTAATGCCTTAGCTTGCCGATTGGCCGCCACAATACAGCCATCATTATTAGACAGTACCACCATAGCTTTTCCCCGCCAGTCAGGACGAAAAACTTGCTCAGCACTGCAATAAAAATTATTAGCATCCACTAATGCAAACATAGCTATTCACCTTTATCTATCTCATGTCTAGTGAGGAATTGATATCTAGTAAGGAATTTGATGGCACCTGTTTATTCAATAACACACGACTTCTCATCACATATCTATCCTATCCCCACCTTTGGCTGTCTCATGTCTAGTGAAGCATTGAAAGGTGCCAGTTTATTCAATAACACACGACCTCTCATCACATATCTATCCTATCCCCACCTTCGGCTGTCTCATGTCTAGTGAAGAATTGAAAGGTGCCAGTTTATTCAATAACACGCAGCCTCTCATCTCTTTCCATCACTTGGCTATGTCGAGCAAAACTGGACTGGGGCGATGACAGCGTACCGAGCGTGTGACGACACCTTCAATACTAAATTGATCATAATCATTCACCCTCACCGCTTGATGAGCATGATTCGCAGACAAAAGTAAACGTCTATGCATATCCAATTGCTTACACACAAACTCTCCATTTAAGTTGGCCACGATGACATCATATTGATTGACTTTGACATGCCTATCCACAATCAATATATCGTTATCAAATATCCCTAATTCTTGCATTGAGTCCCCTTTCGCAAAGCCTAAAAATGTCGCACTGGGATGTTCCACTAAAAGTTCATCTAGACTCAGTGATAACTGTAAATATTCTGCTGCAGGACTTTCAAAACCATTGATCCCCGCTGCAATATAAATTGGGATCACTTTCATTATTACGCCTCGCCTTTATCGCCTATTTGCTTACGCTGCTCATTCCCGACCATGGCCTCAAGCATCACCTCAAGCATAGCCTCAAGCATCGCCTCAACCATGGCCTCAAAAAGCGGTCGTCTAATGCTGACAACCTGCCAGTGACGCACAAAACACTGTTTATTTATACAGTATAATTTATCATAGCGAAAAACATGGCAAACCACCAAGGAAACACAGCGCTGAGATACAAAGTGTTGCAGGCTCACATTTTCACTCATTCACATTGCATCAAGGACTAAAAACCAACAAGATACTGTAAAGTATATTGAATATGGATATACGCTATGAGTGAGCCTTTAACATTTGATTGGTCTAAACCTGCTGATATTATCATTTCTCAAACTTAAAATAAGAAGGATGAAAAAACAGAAAGCTTTCCTGCCGACAAACTTGATAGAGCAAAATACGCTAAATTTCTCACTCACTTTTTGGTTTCGCAAGCAACGAATACCAGTCAGCAGCCAAATACATATAAAAACTATGTGATTAACCTCAACTCAGAATGGGGCTCAGGTAAAACCTACTTTCTCAAATGCTGGTTTGATACGTTAAAGCAGCATTACCCAGTGATTTATGTCGATGCGTGAAAGCAAGATTATTCAGACAATCCATTAATGACCGTGATCTCATCCATAACAATGAGTTTTATCAGATAGTAGGCCTATTCAAACGAAATAAATCAATATCCAATAACACAGTTTCATCGCACGCTTTTTGTGCCAAAACTTCACCAATGACACTGACAAATTTAAAACCATGGCCCGAGAATCCAGCAGCAAAGATCACGTGTTCATGATCAGGATGACGGTCCACAATAAAATGATTATCCTTAGTATTGGTAAATAAGCATGACCTCATCGATAGAGTTGGCCCTGTTGATTCAGGAAAAAAGCGCTCAGCAAATTGGCGTAATATTTTCTCATCTTTTAAAGAGCATTCGCGATCCATCTTGTCGGGATCAACTTTTTGTCTAAGATGATGTAACTTACCGTATTTGAATCCAGGTATGCCATGAACAGGAAAGCCATAATACATATCCTGTTCATCACCAAGTACCCATATTGGCAGCTTTCCCATAGCAAAAAATTCAGGTTGTTTCGGTTGTGTCCAAATGACCACTTGTCGTTCCGGCACCGCTTTATCACCTTGCAATGGTATCAATAATTTGTTGGACCAAGGGCCTGCCGTCACAACTAACTTATCCGCGCTATAGCACGCTCTGTCAGTGTTAACAAGCACACCACTTTCATTCGCTGACCAACCAATCACTTTCTCTCTACCATGAATTTCGGCGCCAAGAAATAAAGCCTGCTCCACATAAGCCGAAATACAATCCTCTGACAGCAAAAATCCACCATCGGGCTGATAAACCGCTAGCATTCCAGAGCTTAAGTTAAATGCTGGAAAATCCTTTTTCAGCGTTTTATGATTGTATACTCGATAGGGTAAATGATAAGTCTGGCAAGCTAACAAGGAACCCTGAAACACCGCTCCCTCTTCAAATGATGCATCAATACCACCAGTAATATGTAACAAGGTTCTACCCGATTTTAGTTGAATATCTCGCCATAACTCATAGGCTCGATACAATAGCGGAACATAAGCCGGATCTTCCATATAGGCAAGACGAATAATACGAGTAAGCCCATGAGAAGAACCCATAGTATTAGGAATATCGTATTGCTCCAGTCCTAGTACTTTCTTACCGCGTTTTGCCAACTCATAAACTGTGGCACTGCCCATGCCACCGACACCGATAACAAGCACATCAAAATGTTTGTTGTTGCTCATCGACCAGTCCTTTCTTGTGTTTGATGGAATTAACCATAGTCATGCTCAACAAAACTCACAAGTAGGTACCTGAGCTAAAATCATCTTGTATTTCGCTTTTACTTTTAACCTTTAAGGTTTTTAATTAAGCACTTAATATCAACGATATATACTTTACCTCTGATATTATCAATATTGTTATAAGCAAAGAGTTAACCCTTGTTTAATGACTGTAGGTCCATCATCTCTCTTTTAAATTATTGTTGCTCACCGTAGACACAGCGCTGCGCGATTTGATGGGCAATACGATTAATATCAATTTGTGACCATGTTTGATGACCCAGTTTGGGCAAAACAGAAGGCAACTGCTTATGATTTAATATAGGAAAAGGAGGTTTAGCTTTAAGCTCAATAAACCAACCGGGGAAAACTAATATAGGAAAAGCTGTCACCGATAAGCCCGAACTGGTTGTTAACCAATGGCTGACCCATTTAGCTTGTCTCTGTGCTTGCTCTAATGGCTTAGTTTCACACCAAGAAGGAAAAATCAGTTTTGCCTTCTCGCCTAATTTAGCGTTATAACTCGCCTCATATACAAGTTTATAATTTTTCTTGCTTTTATTACCTATTAGACGCTTATACCGACCTTTCGTTTCTATCGCAAAGACACCATTGGGCCCAACAATGAGATGATCGATATTAAAGTTATCGGCCTGAATATCATGAAATACTTGATAGCCTAATGCTTGTAACCTTACTAACTCACTCGCAGTTGCAATCTCTGCTGTATACCCCAAACGTAACTTCATCATTTTATGCATAATCCGCCAAGTTTGAACGCAGCATAAAAACAGCCCCAATAAAACAATAATAATTAACAACCAATTGAAAGTCCCCTTCTTAATAAGATGTTGAAAACCCACTAAGCTAAAAGGAAATGAGACGATCAATGTCGCGATGAAAATAGGACCTATCAATTGAATTTGTAAATCTCGAAGTTGCTCTGATACTCCAAAACCCGGCAAGCGCTGCAATAAAGATTTATCAATAGGCAGGGCCAAGGTCTTATCCCGTTTAAACAAAACGAGATACATCAAAGCGAGTATTAAATAAGACCCTGATAATAATATTATACTAGGCAGTAAATTCACGGTAAAAGCGAACATAGCTAACATCCTTGTTGCTATTCAATAACGAATAACAACAAGTATAGATTGCAATCGATTACTCATTGAACGACAAAATCACTCTTTTTAACGCTTTCTCAACACTCGGTCGATATCGGCAGCACTGTGACGGTTATCTAAACGCTCACTCTCTTCACCCCAAGTGCGATTGACAATACGACCACGTTGCACCGCTTTTCGCTCCGAGAGTGTTTTAGCCCAACGTTGCACATGTCGATAGTTGTTTACATCTAAAAACTCTGCCGCATCATAGGTTTTGCCCAGTACTAAATTACCGTACCAAGGCCAAATCGCCATATCGGCAATACTGTACTCATCGCCTGCAATATAAGTATGGTTAGCGAGTTGTTTATTCAATACATCCAATTGACGTTTCACTTCCATCGTAAAACGGTTAATAGGGTATTCATATTTCTCAGGAGAATAAGCATAAAAATGCCCAAAACCGCCTCCCAGATAAGGCGCAGCCCCTTGCAACCAAAAAAGCCAATTCATCACTTGTGTGCGCTGCTGTCGCTCATGGGGTAAAAAGTGGCCAAACTTTTCGGCTAAATACAATAAAATCGCCCCCGACTCAAACACATTCACAGGCATTTCATTGGTATTATCCACCAGCGCAGGAATTTTTGAGTTCGGATTCACTTCAACAAAACCCGATGAAAATTGTTCACCATCACCGATATTAATTAAATGTGCATCATATTCAGCTTCTGTGATCCCCAAAGCTAATAACTCTTCAAGCATAATAGTGATCTTCTGCCCATTAGGGGTTGCCATTGAATACAGCTGCAGAGCATGCTCACCCACAGGCAAAGCTTGCTGGTAACGCGCACCAGCATCAGGTCTATTAATACTGGTCCATTGGCCACCATTTTCATTGTTCATTTGCCACACTTTAGGTGGTGTGTATATCTTTGCCATGATGTTTCCTCATTTAATACTTAAAAATGATACTGAACTTATTCAAAATCATCCTTCAAAATCATAGCTGGCCACTAAGCTTAGCCCTCCTCGCACATTTTATTTTAATGACAAGCTGCAATAATGTAACAAGAAGTTTAAAACCAATTAAATCATTAACTTAAAATAAAAAATAACATGATTAAAAATAAACTTGACAATTATGTACCGATAAGTACATTATATTGTATACCAACTGGTACACAAAGTGCAATTTCCCGACGCTTTTTAAACCAAGTTGAAATAAAACATTAAAAAATCAATGTATAAGGAAAAAATATTCATGTATTAAGTGAACATCCTAGCCCTATCGATATGGCCGCACAAGCAGGTTTTACTGAAGGCGCGACACTCGACAGTGTCGCACAAGCCGTTATTCATTCCATCAAACAAGGAGACTTCCATTTATTCCCCCGATCCTATCGCGAAAAATTTTGAACAAGCTTATCAAAACGACTCCGATACATTGATAACTGCGAGTCCCGCTTAACATTGTTTTAATAGTTAACCTGAATTCGGGATAAGCAGCGCCGCTTAATAGCACTATTTTTGCCCCTATCTGTGTTGTGATTTCTACTAATAGCCCGCTATTAGAGTCGAAATCTCGCCTTGATATCGACAAAAATTGCAGTATTAAGCCAAGTCCGAAAATAAAGGATAACCCAATTTCATCCAATTTTTTGATATTAAATGGGTTACCTCACATTGTTGACACTCATTATCCCGAGTTCAGGTTAGTTAACGTTCCGTAGCCTGAAAATCAGGCTGCCAACCCACTACACCCAACTAAAAAACTAAAACTCACACTTTCCTATCATTGGATGAACTTACTCGCAAAATATAACACCATCAACTAGCTTTTAATCAGCGTCTTTTTTTAGGTGTTGATATGGATATTCTTCACTCTCTGTTTAAAGCATCACCACTCATTGCAGTCTTTATAACACTCACCTTGGGATATTTAGTGGGTAAAATCACTATCGGCCGTTTTGTTTTAGGTGGCGTAGCTGGCACCCTCATTATGGGGGTTTTCGTCGGTCAAATAGGCGTAGAAATAGACGACAGTATTCGCAATATTTTCTTTGCCCTTTTTATCTATGCCGTCGGCTTTCAAGGCGGCCCCCGTTTTTTCAGCGCACTTAATTTACGCACGCTCAATATTCTCATCTCCGCAATGGTGATGACGATAACAGGGCTTATCTGTGTACTTATTGCCGCTTGGTTATTTGACTTAGATAGAGGAACTGCCGCTGGTCTCGCCGCAGGAGGGCTCACGCAATCTTCCATTATCGGTACCGCTGGCGACGCCATTTCGCAATTAGCCGATGTATCAGAGCATAGCCAAAAAATAATGCAAACCAATGTCGCTGTCGGTTATGCCGTCACTTATATCTTTGGCTCTTTAGGTCCTATTTTAATGGTGACATGGTTTTTCCCTATGGTGATGAACTGGGATCTGCGCACTGAAGCCATAAAATTGGCTAACCAAACAGCACCTAATCAAGCCGAATTAGAGCCTGGTCAATTTAATGCCATTGAACGAGTCGTGACACGTGCCTATTGTATCTCAAAGCAAAGTCTTGCGATTAATCGTGATATCTCAGAGATTAACAAAGAACTCAATGATGCCGCTATTGAAGTGATAGAGCGAAATGGTTCAGTCGTCAGTTTAAAAAAAGAAGAGACACTACAACAAGGTGATATTGTCATTGTGACGGGAGTGCGGGCAAGAGTAAAACAGCTCATGGCCTATTTTGGAGAAGAAGTGGATCCCCCCAATGAACTAGAGCTAGTCGAGGAGCATAGACATTTAATCGTTAATAATGCCCATTTAGTCAATCACACATTACAAACCATTAAGCAAGAAACGGACATTCCAACACGTCGCGGGGTCTACCTCACAGAGGTTAAGCGTTCAGGTGAAATACTCGCCATTGACCCTCAACTGATCCTCAAAAAAGGCGATGAAATCGAAGTCACTGGCGCTCCTAAAGATTTAAACAGAGTGGAAAAAACCATTGGTCATAGGCTGATTTCACCTTTTAGTACTGATTTTGTTTTTTTTGGTGTTGGCATGACCTTAGGCATACTAATAGGTCAAATCCATTTTTCACTCTTTGGCATTCCCGTCACTATTGGCTCCGGGGTTGGCTGCCTCATTTCCGGCTTGATCTTAGGTTGGGCCAGAAGCCGTCATCCCAGATTTGCCTCTCTACCTATGGGCGCCTCAAATTTCCTGCGCGATTTTGGACTTGCCGTCTTTGTTGGTCTAGTGGGGTTAACGGCAGGGCCTCAAGCCGTGATCACCATAAAAGAATATGGCATGACATTATTATTTTTAGGAATTGGCGTCACTCTCATTCCTCAAATTATTACTTTCTATTTTTCTTACTATGTTTTACGGATCAAAAACCCCATAGAAGCCATGGGATGTTTAGTCGGTGGACGCAGTGCCAACCCAGGTTTTGCCGCCTTACTCGATAAAGCAGGTAATTCAACACCCGTTTTTTCTTTTACTGTCACTTATGCTTTAGCCAATGTGCTGCTTACGCTTTGGGGACCGATAATTGTTGGGATCATTACACAAAATGCCAACTAACCATAAGGACCCAATATCCTCATAGGACTCAACATGGACGCTAATTATGTCAAATAAAGACTACGCACAATGGGCTAAATTAAGCCCTTTTGAATTAAAAGATAAGCTCATAGAGATAGCTTGTAACAATGAACATCGATTATTACTCGATGCTGGACGGGGTAATCCTAATTTTTTAGCCACTTTACCTAGACGTGCCTTCTTACGTTTAGGAGACTTTGCGTTAGAAGAAGCAGAACGCTCCTATACCTACATTAATCATGGTTTTGGCGGTATTCCTGATATAAAAGGTATTGTCGCTCGGTTTGACACCTTTGCCCAAAAATATAAAGACACTGAAGGAGTACAATTCATCCAATCAGCCATTAGCTATGTAAAAGATCAATTAGGACTCAGTCGACATGAGTTCTTACATGAAATGGTCAACGCCTTTTTAGGCTGTAACTACCCTGTCCCCCCTCGCATGCTAACCCATTCTGAATCTGTGGTAAAAAATTACATACAACAAGAGATGTATGGGCATTTACCCTCAAATGACAGCTTTGATTTATTTGCAACAGAGGGCGGTACTGCCGCCATGACTTATTCCTTTCAAACTTTATTTAAAAATGGACTACTCAAACAAGGCGATAAAATCGCATTAACGACTCCCATTTTTACCCCCTATTTAGAAATCCCTCTATTAGCAGAATACGCACTGAACATCGTTGAAGTCAGGCTCGATGAAGAAACATGGCAACTTAACGACAATGAAATAGCAAAACTCAATGATCCTGATATAAAACTATTTTGCATCGTTAACCCCAGTAACCCTGCATCCTATAAGTTTTCCAATCTTGTCCTTGATAAACTTACCAAGCTTATTACAACAAAAAGGCCCGATCTGTTCATTATTACAGATGATGTTTATGGCACTTTTGCCGATAATTTTGTCTCTTTATTCGCTCGATGTCCTTATAACACCATTTGCGTCTATTCATTTTCAAAATACTTTGGCGCCACTGGTTGGCGACTCGGCGTAATAGCAGTACAAGAAAAAAATATTTTTGATGACACCCTTAAATTGCATAATAAAAAAACGAAAACCTTATTAAATACTCGCTATAAAACCTTATCACCTCAACCTGAAAAGCTAAAGTTCATTGATAGAATAGTGGCAGATAGCCGTGCTGTCGCACTGAATCACACAGCAGGATTATCCTTACCGCAACAGGTACAAATGGTTTTCTTCTCTTTGGCTTGTTTAATGGACACAGAAAATTATTATAAACAATCCGCTAAACGCATTATTCGGGACAGATTTCATACCTTGTACAAAAGTATGGGCATTAGCATTGAAAACGATGCTAATCGTGTTGATTATTATACCCTGTTAGATTTAGATGTATTGGGCAAACATGTTTATGGCGAGCAATTTGTTCAGTGGTTTAAAACATCAGATTATGGGCCAGAATTCCTCTTCAAATTGGCCGATGAAACGGGAGTCGTCCTACTACCAGGAAAAGGGTTTGATGTGGTACATGGCTCTGTTCGTGTGTCCTTGGCTAATCTCACTCATAATGAATATAAAGCCATTGGTAAACTGACCAAAGCCGTTGTTGATGAATACTACGCCCAGTTTCTCAACAGTAAAAAGCAATCTTAAATGAATACACTGCTATTGGTAAACTGGCCAAAACCCTTGTTGATGAATACTACGCCCAGTTTCTCAACAGTAAAAAGCAATCTTAAATGAATACACAGCTATTGGTAAATGGTAAACTGACCAAAACCCTTGTTGATGAATACTACGCCCAGTTTCTCAACAGTAAAAAGCAATCTTAAATGAATACACTGCTATTGGTAAACTGGCCAAAACCCTTGTTGATGAATACTACGCCCAGTTTCTCAACAGTAAAAAGCAATCTTAAATGAATACACTGCTATTGGTAAACTGACCAAAGCCGTTGTTGATGAATACTACGCCCAGTTTCTCAACAGTAAAAAGCAATCTTAAATGAATACACTGCTATTGGTAAACTGACCAAAGCCGTTGTTGATGAATACTACGCCCAGTTTCTCAACAGTAAAAAGCAATCTTAAATGAATACACTGCTATTGGTAAACTATTGGTAAACTGGCCAAAACCCTTGTTGATGAATACTACACCCAGTTTCTCAACAGTAAAAAGCAATCTTAAATGAATACACTGCTATTGATAAACTATTGGTAAACTGGCCAAAACCCTTATTGATGAATACTACGCTCTGTTTTCAACAATAAGAAACACTCTTAAATCAAAAGGGATTGATATGTTAATAACAGCATTAGCATTAAACCAGCTTATTGAAAGTCAACATCCACACTTACATATTTTTGATTGCCGCTATGCTCTGCCTCAACCACAAGAGGCCTTAAAGGAAACTTATGGCCAACAAGCCTACTTCAAAGGACACATTCCCCATGCTCAATTTGTCGATATCGATGCGCAATTAACGGGAGAAATCACCACGACTTCAGGTCGCCACCCATTACCCACACATGCCAATTTTAACCAACAACTGCAATTATGGGGGCTTGATAATAATAGCAAAATCGTTATCTATGCTGACACAGGTAATTTATTCGCAACACGTTTATGGTGGATGTTACACCGCTGGGCAAACATTGCCGATGTGGCTTTACTGGATGGCGGCTTTAACGCTTGGCAGAATGCGGGATTGCCCATCACCTCAGCGTTACCCCAAATCACTCCATCCAATCATTGTTTTATGTTCGATGATAGTCAATATGTTGATATGCAATATGTACAAAATAAAGTCATACAGAAAAAACAAAAATTTATTACTGATGCAAGGACAACATCAAGATTTAATGGGGAACCTAACCCAATTGATACCGTGCTGGGGCATATTCCCGGTGCTGTCAATCTCCCTTGCCAAAACAATATCGATGAAGCAGGCTATTTTCTTTCAAAAGAACAACTCAAGACGTATTTTTCACCACTTGCTCAACATAATGCGCCGGAACCTGTTATACACAGCTGTGGCTCAGGATTAACCGCTTGCCATAATGCCTTTGCGATGGAGTTGGTGGGTTTGCCTCATTATAAACTCTACATTGGTTCTTGGAGTGAATGGAGTAAAAATAAACACAACCTTATTGAAAAGTAAACGGTTATTAACCTGACTCCCGCTTAAAAACAGAGCCCGTTTAGGCTCTGTTATCATCACCCTCTAGGCGCGAACATAATAATAGCCATTCCTGTCAGTGCGACAGAGGCACCTAAAAAGTCCCAGCCACTGGGTTTTATCCCTTCCACTCCCCAAAGCCAAAGTATGGCGACAAAAATATACACACCACCGTAAGCGGCATACACTCTTCCTGCCGCTGATGGATGAAGGGATAATAGCCAAGCAAATAATGCTAACGCCAGAGCCGCTGGTACTAATAACCAAGCTGACTTATCTTCTTTTAACCACAAATAAGGCAAGTAACAACCAACAATTTCAGCAATAGCGGTTAAAACAAAAAGGATTAAGGTATTCATTACAAACATAAATCAAAGCTCATTCTATTGAAACAATCTATTGAAAAAAGACACCTCTCGCCAACCAATCTTATCATCGTAAAAACGACCTCAATTAAAAGCCATCAAAATAACTGTCTTCATACTTTCAACTTGATTTTAGGCTTCCAATAACAATATCAAGGCGAGGGAAATCATTATAGATGAAAAACAGCCCTCACTGCCCCTTAATATCATCCACATCTCATAAGACTTTTAGCTACAAGACTAAATCACTAGATCTTTAGCCTTAAAATATTGAATTTTATTTTCATAGAGTTATGCGGCTTAGTGCGCTTTCAAGGTCAATAATAGACGCTATTGGTTCAAGTAAATGAAACCATCTTTGCTTAAATTTACAATAAATTAAACACAGAAATAACAATTAAAAATACAAATGAGAATGCAAAAAATCAAAGTGCAAACACAAAAGATACAAGAATAACATTGAAAATACCTTGTTCTCATTTTAGTCTAAGATAAGTAAGACAGTTAAACTAAACAATTGCCGCTTATTATTAACATAATAAAAATAAAAGGACTTTACTCATAGCCTGAATGACACTCTGTTAATCAGGCTATATTAGAGATGGATTAAAAACATAATAAAAAAAATACTTTAATCAGCACGTGTAACGAACAATGGAAAGGATGTGTCAATGAAACTATTTACATCATTTACAAAGTGGGTTTTACTTGCTCTTCTCGCCCTCATTATTTTTTTTACCGCTTACCATTCTTATTTAAGATTAAAACCTGATGCCGCTAATTTGCCTGAGCATCACGGCAAAGTACACTCGCAGCTTCACTTAAGCCAAGGCAGTCAACAGCCATTACTTGTTTACTTGGGGGGAGAAGAGAATCATCATCATTGGAATAGTGACGCATCACTGAACTCAAAACAACGGCAGGCCATCAATAACCGAGGTTATGCGCTCCTGAGTTTAGACTACTTTGGTAAAGATGGTATTCCAAAACATCTAGATAGGATTGATTTAGCCGGTGTCCACAAGGCCATTTTGAACGCAGCAAGCCATCCACAAATTAATCCTCAATGCATTGCCTTAATAGGGGTATCAAAAGGCGCTGAGTTGGCATTAACCTTAGGCAGTTACTACCCAGAAATCAAAGCCGTTGCAGGTATCGTTCCCAGCCATGTCGTCTTTGCGGGTTTCACTAACACAATGGCGACATCTTCATTATCCATCAATGGGGAGCAACTCCCCTTTGTACCAGTCTCGCTACATTCTGTTTTAACTTATTTCACTCAAGACTTAAAATCCAGCATTGAAATCATGTTGCAAAATGAAGAAGCTGTTGAAAATGCAGCGATTAAAGTTGAAGATATTCAAGGCCCAATTCTGTTTATGTCAGCCATTAATGATAGACATTGGCCTTCAACAGAAATGTCAGAGAAAATGATGCAAAGATTAAGAGATCATGATTTTGCTTACCATTTTGAACATATTACCTCAGCGGGTGAGCATGGTGCTTGGATGAGTCAGGATGATAAAATTTATGATTTTTTTGAAGAACATTTAATCGCTAAAAACCCGTCAGACTGCTCAAGAAATCATACGATATCCATACAGGAGTATTAATTTCTCTATAAACTTGTTAAGTTTAATGTGTATTAAAGCGGCTTAAAGACTCAAGTCGCTAATATCCATACAGGGGTATTAATTTTTCTATAAACTTATTGACTTAAATGAGTATTAAAGCGGCTCAAAGACCCAAGTCGCTAATATCGCTAAATCTATCCCTATGATACTTCAAGCATAGTCACCTTTATCTTTTGAATCAATTGTTAACCTGAATGGTTAAGCGATATTGTTCAAGTGATAACCAAGAAAAATACCATCAAATATTGCTAAAAGCATTGTCATTGAAGGCAACTCACGACTATGCTCATAATGTACACTCAACTAGAGAACATAATGAAGCATTACCTATTAATAGTGGTTAGCTTAGTGCTATTGCTTAATGTTAACGCTTTTGCCTTAGAAAGCGATCTCCAGCAAGCAGTGATTATATCGGCAAGCAATCAGCAAGCTGATATTAAAAACAATCAAATGATCTTTAATGGCCCCGTTAAAGTGACACAAGGCTCTATTACCATTACAGCACAAACATTACGTGCTTTCTCCAAGAAAAATAACACTCAAAAGATATTAATTGCTATCGGTAACCCAGCAAGGTATTCGCAAAAAATGGAAAATGGATTAATGGCCTCAGCCAGTGCGAAAGAGATCCGTTATGATCTCAGCACTCGAGTATTACAATTAACAGGGAATGCAGTGCTTGAACAAAGTGGTAATAAAGTCAATAGCAATGCGATCACTTATAACATACAACAACAGAAACTCACCGCACAAAGCGGAGGAAAAGGTAATAATAGAGTCACAACCATAATCAAAATGGATCAAATCGGAAATCACTCATCAGCACATTCCAGTAATAGGAAAGTCAGTGCATCTTCTACCCATAATACAAAAGAAAAAAACAACAAAATAGACAGCAAAAAACAGAACTATCCCTCCGTAACAACCCACTCTCTTTCTACCAGTCAAGCTTCAATGAACAAAGACACGTCAGCAAACGTATCCCCTGACGCTTCAAACAATCAACATAATTGGTATATTCAAGTCGGGGCTTTTTCAAAGCGATCTTCAATGAATAAACTGATTAAAAACATTCAAAACAGCGGGTTTGAATATAAAATTCATTCCGATAATCTTAACGGAAAACCTATATTACGACTGTTAATTGGTCCCTATCAGACACAATCGGCGGCCAACAAAGACATGAACAAAGTTAAGTTCGAAATAGAAAACAACGCTTATTTATACCAAATCAAATAAGCGTTTTATTTTAGGAAATAAATTATGCCGTTACGGCTTGTTTACGTAAAAAAGGAATGAGTAATAGCCCGACAATAGCGGCAGAACAAGTCAATACAGTAAAGAATCCGGTCCAACTATAGAGCTCTAAAACACGCGCTAAAGGATAACCCGCAAGTGCTGCTCCCATATAAGCAAACAGGCCTACAAAGCCTGTGGCTGCACCTGCCGCATTCTTATGTGAGCACTCCGCCGCAGCGACACCAATGAGCATTTGAGGGCCAAACACAAAAAATCCAATAGCAAAAAAACACGCCGCCTGCATAAAATAACCTTGTGAGGGAAAAAACCAAAGTGCAGCCACAGCAATTAAAATCCCCACTGAAAATAACCAGTTCATCGGCCCTCGATTCCCTTTAAATAACAAATCCGATCCCCAGCCAGCCGCTAATGAACCAATAAATCCGCCAATCTCAAACAATGATAGAGCGCCATTGGCTGTCATTAAATCGTAACCTTGCTCTTCGGTTAAATACAGATTGCCCCAATCATTAATTCCCGTGCGAACGATATAAACCAACACATAACTTAAGGCTAATAACCAAATGTATTTATTCGAAAGCACATACTTAAACAATATGGCTTTGGTACTCAATCCTTCATCTGAATGCTCAAAAGCTTGTTCTAACTTATCTTGTCTCCAATCACCGATACTGGGTAACCCTAACGTTTGTGGCTTATCTCGTAAACGCCAGCAAAGAAATAATCCGACCACAATGGCACAAATACCAGGCACAATCATTCCCATACGCCAACTAAAATGCAATGTGAGAAAACCCACTAACAAGGGAATAATCGCCCCTCCCACATTATGAGAAGTATTCCAAATTGACCACCAAAAGCCACGCTCAGAACGTGAATACCAAGTGGTTAATAATTTTGAACAAGGTGGCCAGCCCCACCCTTGAAAGAATGCATTAAGCACCCAAAGTGATGCAAAAACAAAAATAGAAGAAGACAAGCCAAATAAAATATTAATCACACCCGTGGCAATAAGCCCTATTCCCATGAAATAACGGGGGTTAGCTCTATCACTCATGATGCCAGACAAAAATTTCGAACAGCCATATGTCAAATAAAATAAGGTACCTATGACACCAATATCTGACTTATCAAGCCCCAAATCGGCAACCATGGCAGGCATCACAAAGTTAAAACTTTTGCGAGTAAAATAAAAAACAGCATATCCTATGTACATAGTGAACATTAGGTGTAAACGCCAAAATCGATAATCTTTGTCGACCTGCTCAGAAGACTTAATTATTGGCTTTATAGGAGCCGCTTTAAAAAAATTAAACATAGTAATTCAACCTGTTTCTTAAGATCTTTTATTATTAATGACCCAATTTAAGATCTGTGATCATGCCTGCACAATTAAAATATTATGATCAACAAATTCAATGGATAACCCAATCCAAATGGCCATATTTAATGAACAAAATTTGTTAACGTTTTTTATGCAAGCAAAACAAGCCGACATGCTATATCATGTCTGGTTTATTCTCAAAGCCCCTCTTTTTTAAAACCTTATATTCATCATTTTATTAACGAAAAAAAGCCTGATAATAGTAAAAGCTTTCGATAGCACAGAAAACAAAAAATAAATCAAGACATTTATCAATAACATACCAGACACAACCCCATAATTAACCTTATCATACGACTTAACGCTAATAGCAACGTATTATTAATAATTTTACTTTCTAAACCTCAACAAAAACACCATGAAAAAACAATGAAATTACAATTTAAAAACAATTGGCCTTCCTATTTAATTACAACTAATCTTAAGCTAATCATTATTCCAAGGGCTTCCACACAGTCAAAAATATGACCCCACCCATTTTACAGTTAGTTGATATTTGCAAACATTACTCAGGTATTCATGCCTTAAATAAAGCCTCTCTCTCATTATATTCAGGTCAAGTCATGGCACTACTTGGTGAAAATGGTGCAGGTAAATCGACATTAATGGGAATACTTTCAGGCAGCATCAAGCCAGACTCTGGTCATATTATTTTTCACCAAAAAGAGATAAGCTTTCCTCATCCCAAAGCGGCACAAAACAAAGGGATCAGTATCATTCATCAAGAACTTAACCTGATCCCTGAACTCTCCATCGCAGACAATATTTATCTAGGTAGGGAACCGACAACATTCGGCCATATCACAAAAAAAACGATCGACGAGAAAACGCAAAAGCTACTGACACAGTTCCATATCCAACATGCTCCTGACACAAAAGTCAGCCTGCTCAGGTTAGGGGAACAACAAATGATCGAAATAGCCAAAGCCTTATCTCAACAAGCTAACATCATTATTATGGATGAGCCCACAGATACACTCACTGATAATGAAACTCAGCGTCTATTTAACGTCATTAAACAACTCAAGAAACAAGGCTGTGCCATCATCTATATTTCTCATCGATTACCTGAGATCTTTCAAATATGTGATTGCGTCACCATTTTACGAGATGGGGAAACCATCACTCAAAAAAACATCGAAGAATTGACTGAAAATAGCATGATTGAATTGATGGTTGGTCGATCACTGGATCAGCAATACCCTGACATGTCTCCCCCTACAAACAAGATTCGATTACAAATAAAAGGCCTATGTGGTCCCTTGCTAAATGGTATTCAAATTACCAACCAAAGTTTTCACGTTAATGTTGGAGAAATTCTTGGGTTTTCTGGTTTAATTGGCTCAGGACGGACAGAAATGATGAAGCTGATTTACGGAGCACTTCCTCGAAATAAAGGTAAAATTAGTATTGATGGCACTCTAATTGATGCCAGCTCACCCAATAAAAGTTTACAAGCAGGATTAGCTTATATTTCCGAGGATAGAAAAAGTGACGGACTGATCTTGTCGTTATCCGTTAGAGATAACATGAGTTTATGCGCTTTACATCAACTTTGTTACTTTACGGGACACATTAAACATTCTGCAGAACACGATTTAATTCAACATTATATTCGTCAATTTAATATTAAAATCTCCAATATCAAACAAACCTTAGGCCACTTATCTGGCGGAAATCAACAAAAAGTGGCCATTGCAAAAGGGCTAATGCTTCAACCTAAAGTCCTTATTTTAGATGAACCAACAAGGGGCGTAGACGTCGGAGCTAAAAAAGAAATATACACCCTCATTAACACACTCAAATCGAATGGACTGAGTATTATCTTAATATCATCTGATTTACCCGAAATTTTGGGCATGTCCGATCGTATTTTAGTCATGTACCAAGGTCGTATTAACGGAGAATTTATCCCTTCTCAAACCAACCAAGCACAATTACTTGCCGCCGCCATTGACGAGAAACCATTATGACCCCACCTGCCCATTCACGTACTCATTTTCTGTCTAAAAGCTGGCTAATAGAACAAAAATCATTACTGACGTTGATTTTATTGATCATTATTGTCTCTTTACTTAACGACAACTTTTTTACTATCAATAATATACTCAATATTCTTAGACAAACCTCTGTTAATGCCATTATTGCTGTCGGAATGACACTCGTCATTTTAACAGCAGGAATTGATCTTAGTGTCGGTTCCGTGCTCGCGCTTTGTGGTGCTCTCACCGCCAGTATGATTGGATTGTCTCTTCCCATTGCAGTGACTCTACCATTGGCCTTATTAGCAGGCGCTATGTTAGGGAGCGTTAGTGGCCTCATTATTGCTAAAGGAAAAGTGCAAGCCTTTATTGCCACTTTAGTGACAATGACAGCAATAAGAGGAGTGACATTGGTTTATACTGATGGCCGCCCTATCTCAACGGGCTACACAGATCTTGCCGATCGTTTTTCTTGGTTTGGAACAGGTTATGCCTTCTCGATCCCTATTCCCGTTTGGATCATGTTCATTGTTTTTTTACTCGCTTATTATCTTCTTAATTACACTCGATTAGGTCGATATATTTATGCCATTGGTGGTAATGAAGCAGCAGCGCACCTTTCAGGGATCAATGTCGCTAAAGTCAAAATCACTGTATATGCAATATGTGGGGCATTATCTGCACTTGCCGCCATTATTATTACTTCTAGACTCTCCTCCGCTCAACCTAATGCTGGTATGGGATATGAATTGGATGCTATTGCGGCTGTAGTACTGGGAGGAACAAGTTTAATGGGAGGAAAAGGCACTGTCATTGGTACCCTGATCGGTGCGCTTATTATTGGCTTTTTAAATAATGCATTAAACTTATTAGATGTCTCTTCTTACTATCAAATGATTATTAAAGCTGGTGTTATTTTACTGGCTGTCATTATTGACAATAAAAAAACCTAATATGACTTGGAGTCCATCAATGCTAAAACCACTGTTGTTTCTCATATTCATTGCTTTTGCATTTCCTCTACAGGCCAACAATGACAAAAGCATTGCTTTAGTTATCTCCACGCTCAATAATCCTTTCTTTGTCACAATGCGAGATGGAGCAAAAGAACAAGCTAACGCTTTAGGTTATGAATTACGTGTACTTAACTCACAAAATGACCCTGCCAAAGAACTTGCCAATGTTGAAGATCTCATCACTAGAAAAGTGAAGGTTATATTAATCAATCCAACAGATTCTGACGCAGTAAGCAATTCAATAAGGCTAGCAAATCATGCCAATATTCCCGTCATTACATTAGACCGAGACGCCAATCACGGCAAGGTGATGTCACATATCGCCTCTAATAATATCAAAGGAGGTGAGCTTGCAGGCAGCTTTATCGCAGAGAAAATTGGAGAAAAAGGGTCAGTGATACAGTTAGAAGGTATTGCTGGTACATCAGCCTCCAGAGAAAGAGGAGAAGGCTTTTTACACGCGGTGAAAACAAATCATCTCACTTTACTAGCCTCACAACCAGCCGATTTTGATCGTACTAAAGGGCTCAATGTCATGGAAAACTTGTTAACCGCGTATCCCAATGTGCAAGCCATTTTTGCTCAAAATGATGAAATGGCACTCGGAGCACAAAGCGCAACGCAAGCAGCCAACAAGCACTTAATTATCGTAGGCTTTGATGGAACAAAAGCTGGAATTGCTGCAGTAAAAAGAGGAAAAATCACCGCAACCATTGCCCAACAACCTGATGTCATTGGCCAAATCGGTGTCAAAACAGCTATCGAGGTCTTACAAAATAAGGCGGTGCCCGACATAATTCCTGTCCCCCTAAAGCTAATCACTAACCCTAAGTAACTTGATGTAATGCTCTCCTCCTTCACTACAACATCACTATTTTATCATTAACCTTGTAAAATAAAGTTAAAAAATGCAGAAGACCAATATGCAGGTTAGCTGAATTTATTCATTAGGTAACCAAAGTGTGACTCTTAGCCCAACCTCTTGCCGATTATGTAAGCTCATCAAACCATGATGCGCTTCTATAATTTCACGGCATAAAGGTAAACCGAGTCCAGTACCCGCTTGCTTAGTCGAATAAAAAGGCAGTAATGCTTGCTTTAGCACTTCACTCGACATGCCTTCTCCCTTATCTTGAATAATGATCTCATCGCCCATTTTTCCATCAAGACTAACTTTTCCGTTAATCATTAATTGTATGTCATTAGGATTTGAACCTGATTCAAAAGCATTTTTTAATAAATTCAATATGACTTGTTCCATTTGGATCACATCGAAATAGCCTTTCTCTTTTGGTAAAGCACAGACTAGCTCAAAGGAATAATATTGCATGATTTGTGATGAAAACTTTTCCCAATCGATTGCTTGCTTATGAGGTAAAGGTAATTTTGCAAATCGAGAATAATCGGCAATAAACTGGCTTAAATGCTGGCTACGATCGGCAATAGTATCAAAAATCAAATTAAGCTGCGGATTATTCATCCTCGGAGTGATCATCTTTCCAGAGTTAACCATAGACACAATCGGCGCTACCGAATTATTCAATTCGTGGCTGATAATGCGGATCACCTTTTTCCATACTTTGACTTCTTGGCGATCTAATTCTCGCGTCATTTGTTTCAATAAGAGTAAATGATGGTTTTGGCCATTTAGAAGAAAACACCCTCTGGAAAGATGCCATGTTTCCCAGTTTTCTGCCGCATTCATATTTTCATCACCATGATCAACCAGTGCGTCTTTCGGGCAGGATTGCTTAACATTTTGCCAAGAAAATAATCCTTCTTTCATTTCCTTAATGGCATCGCTTAAAACTTGAGGCATGTCTTTCAAAACAGAGAAAAGATTTAACCCCACCAGCGGTCGACCTTGATAAAACTGATGTCTCGCAGAATCATTAGCGTAAATAATCATCTCTTTATCATCAAACAATAACATGACATTTGGAGAGCTTTGGATCACTTTATCCAGTAACAGCTCTCGCTGATAAATAAACTGTCGCTCCAAACGTAAACTGTTCGATGCGTGATTAAACAGCTCAAATAATGATTTAAAAGGTTCATTTTTTCCTGCTGATAAACTGACACTAAAGTCATTGTCTTTAAAATTTAGAAGCCCTACTTCTAAGGCTTTTAAGGATTTCGATAAATGTCGAGTCACATAAAGACTGGCAATAAGGGCCATGAAAGCCGACAATAAAAATGACCAAAATAAGGCCGTTTCCTCAGCATAGTGACCTAATAATTCAGCATAGCGACCTAATAATAATGCCGCAGCAAGGCTCACTACACTAACAAAAGTGGACATCAACACTAGCTGAGCTCGAATGGATCCTGCAATCCTCCAGATTTTATTATTCTTCACACCCATGGGCTCATCATCACCTTTCACCATTACTGCTTAATGACTTTTCTATGCCGTATTTTTCCATGCGTCGATACAAAGATTGACGGCTTAAGCCTAAGGTTCTTGCCACTTTTGCGATAACTCCATTATGCTCAACTAACGCTTTCTTAATACTCGCTTTCTCAATACTCGCTTTCTCAATACTGGTTTTATTCACCGTCGGCACAGCTGTATTTGATGTTTTGTCATGAGCCATATTTCCTGTGTTCACCCTTTTATCTTCAATGGGTGCGCGTAGAGACAATGTATTGGCTGCAACTTGAGGTTCAATCCTGTCATCAGATTTAATACCAAAATCATTTATCGACAATACCCCATTTTTGGCCAGAATCGTCGCTCGCTTACAGGCATTTTCAAGCTCTCTAACATTACCAGGCCAAGGGTAATGGTATAATCCCTGCTTTGCCTGCTTATTCAAGGTAAAATGCGCTCCAATAAAATGCGCCACTAAAGGTAAAATATCATCTTGTCGCTGGTTTAGAGGGGCTAATGCCAGTTCAATCACATTTAGACGGTAGAAAAGATCTTCTCTAAATTCTCCCATTTTTATCGCTTCATGAAGCGCGGCATTCGTTGCACTGATCACTCTGACATTGACTTTACGCGTCACAGAACTGCCTAAACGTTCAAACTCCCCCGTTTGCAATACTCTTAAGAGTTTAATTTGACCCGATAAGGGTAAGTTACCAATTTCATCTAAAAATAAACTTCCACCATCGGCAGCTTCAAAACGCCCAGTTCGAGCCTTAGTGGCCCCAGTAAACGCGCCTGCCTCAGCGCCAAATAACTCAGCTTCTAATAAATCAATCGGCAAAGCACCCACATTCACTTTAATAAAAGGTTTATCATGTAAATGTGAATTAAAATGAATAATATCAGCCAATTTATCTTTACCAGCACCATTAGGCCCTGTGATTAATACTGGCACATCCGATTTCGCCACTTGCAAGGCTAAATCAACACAACGTTGCATCACGCCACTGGCAAAGACTAAGCCGCATAAATTTGCCGAATCAATGCTTTGCATCCGCTGCGCGTTAATACGCTCCAACTGACGTTTTTCTTTTGTGATATGCTGTAAATCCAATAAATTTTTAATACTGGTCAACAGCTTATTATCATCCCAAGGCTTTCCCATATAATCAGCAGCGCCTTGCTTAACAAGCTCAACGGCTAATTCCAACTGAGTCCATGCCGTTAATAAAATAATGGGTAATTGAGACTGTTTTTCTCTTAAAGCATAAAATAAGGCCTTACCTTCTTCACCCGATGTTGTATCTTGAGTGAAGTTCATGTCTTGTAATACAAGCGCAATATCGTGCTTATCAAGTAAGTTGAGTGCAGCCTTAGGTGATAAACAGCTCAAAGTCTCGTAACCTTGCAGCGTTAACATCAAGGCCAGCGCATCACAAATCGCCTGATTATCATCAACAATTAATATCACACCATTTTGTTTTATCATCGAGCAAGATGACATCTTTTCTGACACGCTCATGGATCTCTCTTAAATACTTCGAGTGGCCGTTGCAGGAGAAATCATTGCCGCTTTTTGTGCGGGAATGAGCACTGCAATTGTGGTTAACACCAACAAGCCTATTAGTGTGAACAAAGGGTACTGAGGGGCTAACATAGGTAAACTATAAAGCTGCATTAATTGCTGACCCAATTGCAGTGCCAATATGGCTCCTATCACGCCACCTAAAATACAAATAATATAATTTTCAATGAGAAAGAATTGAATGATATCACCTTTAGTGGCCCCTAAGGCGCGACGAGTCCCAATTTGTTTCGTTCGCCTACCAATATTAAACATCACCATTCCCGCTAAACCAAGCGATGTGATCAATAATAACAATATCACCATGACACCAAGTATTGACGCCATCAGTTCATGATTACGATAAGCACTCTGTCTATATTCATTAATGGATTTAAAACCTTTAATCACTCGATTCGGTTCATCTTGATGTAACAATGCCGGAATACTCTCTTTTAATGCCTCAATATTATTTGAATGGCTTCGTACTACGTACTTGTGAAAAGCACCACCCATAGGCACATTAAAGATGATACTATTGTCATTCATTTCTCGATTAACCCAAGCTCCTTGCAAAGTGTCAATCACGCCAATCACTTTAACCGGATAATCTCCCCAATCTCCCATATAAATGACCTTATCTAAAGGTGATCCCTCACCCCATGCTCTTTGTGCAAAGGTTTTCGTCACTAAAGCTAGTGTGGGCGCTTCTCCTCCCTTGAGAATGATTTCATCAGGATAAAAATTTCTTCCTTCTATTAAGTTAACACCTAAGGTATTCACCAAACGATCATCACCATAATATGTGGGCGCCTCTGGTGCCGCTTTTGACTCAGCTTGATTTTCTCCTATCATAAAAGTCGATGAAGATCCCCCTCCCCCTAAAGGCGACATATTAATCACGCTTGCATCTATCACGTCAGGTAAACGCCTAATTGCAGCCAAATCTCGCTGCCTCTGCTTATCCAAATCGATATCGGCATCGAAAGCATAAAGGTTAAACGTAAAAACTTGCGCTTCAGTCACTCCAGAATCTCGCTGCATTAAGCTTAAGCGTTCAATGATAATAAAACTGGCATTGGCCACGATGGCGACCGATAGAATGATTTGGGCTAAGAGTAAAAGTGGTCCGGTTTTATTACGCTTCAAGGTACTTAGAATAGGTTTAATGTGTAACATATGACATCCTTTTACTGACTTTTTAGGTAAATGCTAGGTTGAGTACGGCAAATTCGCCACGCTGGATACATGCCCGCTAACAAGGCAGCACTAATGGCAACTGTGGGAGCGAATAACCACATACTCCAATCTAATTGGGTTAAGGCTTCACCTAGTTTAAAACGTGAAGTCAATAGTGATAAAGCTGTCCAAGCCCAAAACAAACCAAACACGCCACCTGCAGCACCTAATATGGCAACCTCTACCATATATTGCGCAAAAATGTGTAATCGACTCGCGCCAATCGCACGGCGCACACCCACTTCGGGGGCTTGTTTTAAAAATTTAGCGAGTAGCAGTCCTAACATGTTAACCAGACATACCACGAGAAACAGTAAGCTCAATCCCACAAGAATTTTATTATCTTCTGGCACCACTTTATTGATATTCAACCAAGTTTGCACATCGGCTATCTCGCCTCTGGCATCATCTCGCTCAAAACGCCCTAAACCTTGTTGTTGCTTTACATATGCCTTAAGCCAAGCTTGATAGTCTTGCACTTGCTGCTCACTTTCAAGTTCTACCCAGTATTGCAACCAGTGACTTTCTGACATCAAGCCTTCTTGATAATTACGAATATCTTCAGTTTTCCAGCTTTGGTTATTTCCCCAAGATTCAAACTCTTCAATAGGTGAAAGAGAAAAGGGTACATAAATTAACTCAGGATCACTAAAAGGTCCGTTATTTAAATCATAATATTTAGGATCCACCTTCCAGTGCGCGATGACACCCACCACTTGATATAATTTCTGATTTAAATACAGCTCTCGTCCTACGCTATTTTCACCTTTAAACAAGTCTTGATTGAGTGATTGACTGATCACAACTTGATAAGCAGCATCGGTATCGATATTTTTAGACCAAGGCTTTCCATAAAGAAAAGGCACTGAAAATAATTCAAAAAAATCACTATCTGTTGCTCTTATTCGCTCTAATCTAGGCTGAAAATCGACGTCCATGGTTTGCAGAGCAGCGCCGGTTTTAAACATGGCAACTTGCCTTGTTGGCACCGTACTTTTTCGTAAGTTAATCGCATCTTGGTAAGTAATTTGTTCATTAATATCAGGCCAAGCATCCTTCCCTTGACTCATGAGTTGCACGGCAAAAAGTTGCGTGGTTCGCTCCCCTGCGGGGTTAGTATTCATTTGTTGGTACACATTAAAAGTGGTGATCGTAATGCCAATTCCAATTGATATAGCCAGCACCATTAGCAGTGATAAATAAGGCGTTTTTTTGATGCTGCGCCAACCTAAATCCATATAATAAAAAAACATGCTTAACTTTCCTTTTAATAACACGCTAGATAACCACTGAGCCTTCTGCTGTTTTAGCATTGAATGCTTGTTCTTGATACATGCTAAAGTCACACACTTGGCCATCGACGATTTGAATATTGCGCTGAGCGCGCCTAGCAAGATCCCCATCATGGGTCACCATAATAATGGTGGTACCTGCTTGATTAATCTTTTCAAGTAATTCCATCACTTGCCTTGCCATTAAGCTGTCTAAATTCCCTGTGGGTTCATCCGCTAATAAGAATTTTGGCTCCCCTGCTAACGCTCTAGCAATTGCCACTCTTTGTTGCTGTCCACCCGATAACTGTGAAGGGAAATGTTTCATGCGGGCTGCTAACCCGACTTGCTCTAGCGCCTCACTCACACGACGATGTCGTTCTTTCGCATTAAAACCTCGATACCTTAATGGTACTTCAACATTCTCAGCCAAATTCAAATCGGGAATCAAATTAAACCCTTGAAAAATAAAACCTATCTTTTCATTGCGAATACTGGCACTTTTATTATCACTGACATTGGCGATATTCATCCCATCAAGAAAATAATCCCCGTGTGTAAAGCCCTCTAACAGTCCTGCGATATTTAAAAAAGTGGTTTTTCCTGAGCCAGAGGGCCCTGTCACCGCTAAAAATTCTCCTTCTTTTACTTCAAGATTAAAATTACGCAAAGCATGAGTTTCAACGAGATCCGTTTTAAATACCTTACTGACATTTTTCATGATTAACATTATTTCTTCCTTAACTGATTAAATCGATTGTATTCCATCAATAAAACACTCATTTGCCTTAGAAAGGCCAAGCAAGCTCACTTCCAATTGAAAAGACAGCTCCAGCATTGAAAAATGAACAAAGAATTTGCTACCTGATGTGTTATTTTCAAATCTCAATAAAATAAAAATAAACAGCAGCACAAACAGCAGGTTATATCGACTCATTATCGTAACTGCACCTCATCGGCTTTTTTAAAGGGATCAAGGCTAGAGATCACCCACACATCACCAACACTTCCGCCACTTAAAACTTCAACATGACTCATACTGCGCGCGCCCAAAGTGATCGCTATTGGCTTAGCTATCTTATCTTGTACGGCATAAACCCTCTGTCCTCCTCCGCTGCGAACAAAAGCCCCTTTTTTCACCATTAATATATTAGGTTTATTTTCAAGTAACACTCGCGCAGACAAACGCTGATTCTGCCTTAAATGTAAATTGTCATCTTGAGCAAAGCGCACCCTAGCAGTCACTTCACGATTAATCACCTCTGGAGAAATGGACGATAGCTTCCCCATCACGGTAATAGCACCAAAATTAAGCTCAACATCCATCCCCAAACCGAGTTCATCTGCGTAAATTTCTGGCACGGCAAGCTCTGCTTCAAATGCGCTTAAGTCCACGACCGTCAATAATGCTTGCCCTTGAGACACCCGCGCTTTTTGTTCTACAAGCCAGTTGCCAATAATGCCGGATACTGGCGCAGTGATCTTCAAGGCAGCAACTTGCCTTCTAAGCTCTGTCACCACCAGGTTTTGTCTCTGCACCTCTGAAATTTTATCTTTAATTTCAAATTCTAACGTATCTTTCATCAAGGCCACTTCTTTTTCGGCATGGGCAAAGGCTAGCGTCGCTTTTTGCAAGGTATCTTTCCCCGCTTCAAAATCAATTTCACTAATTAAATGTGTCTTAATTAACACATCCCCACGACGACTTTCTCGCTTCGCCGCCGCTAAATCGACTCTGGCCAAATCAAGGATCTGCTCACTGGCTAATTGCTGACGCCGCGCATCGAGTTTGGCGCGCGCTAAGGCACTTTTCATGCCTTCTAATACTGAATCTTGTTGCTTTAATCGACTCATCAATCCATGGCTTTCTATTTTTGCAATCACCTCTCCCTTTTCAACCCTATCCCCAGGATTTGACACTAGCGTCACATTGCCCATTTGCGTGCTATACAATATTGGCGCATTCGCTGCCACTATCTTTCCAGTGGTACTGACATCACGTATTAAGGTCCCTTTTTCTAACGTGGCTAACCTCAATGCAGTTGCATCAATGGAAAAGCGCGCTTGCGATGAAAATAAGTTGGCACTTACCGCGCCAATAACACACAACACACTCACTAATAGCAGTAAGGGTTTAATCCATTGCTTACTTTTATTGGGAACGCGCACCTTATCTTGTCCACTGGTGTCTTTAATCATGTTTATTTCTCTTAATGTCCATTTCAATCATCACATTCCACCATTAGGTGCATGTTTTAGCCCTGACTTTAGAAAAGCTAAAATCATGCCAACTGTTAATAATTGATTTAATACATAAGGTTAGTAAAAATTAAATAGAAAACATGTCCACCGGACAATACAAAGAAGTGTCCGACATATGAATAAACTGTCCGCAATTATAAAAACTGTCCGCGCTTAGCGGTCACTTGCTCATAAAAACAACTGAGTGGCATAGTGTTAGATCAACATGGAAAGTGGGCATGGGTCTATGACCAGTATTAAATATTTTGTTAAAAATCAATTGTTAATAACGACTTTTTCATAATTTTGGATTAACCATGTTTTTTTTGTTGGCTTTATTTTATATAAGTTGGAACTAATTGTTTGAAACTTGTTTTAAATTAAGATATTTTAATCGGTTTTTTATGGGTAACAAAAAACTAATTTAGTACTCGATACAGTACCAGGATTTTAAAATTAAGGTGCTGATCTTCATTATATTTTATCTGTATTAGGCGGTTAGATGGAAGAATTTAAACAGACTCGTCGGGAATTTATAAAAACCGTCGTGATTGCTGGAGTGAGTGTGTATTTTGCCCCCCTTGCAAGTGCAATGACTCGAGAACAAGAATATTTGTATAAGCCCAATAAAGATTGGGCCAGTAATGGTGAAGCTAAGTATCGTGTAGATGCGGTGCAAAAAGTCACAGGCCAGAAAGTATTTGCTCGTGATTTCAGAGCAAAAGATTTTAAGGAATGGCCGAATACTCAATGGCATGGCTACATTGTTTGCGCGACAAAAGCGAATCATATTTTCGAAAATATCGATTTATCTTTTTTAGAAAAACAACCCACAAAAGTGATTTTAGCTGAAGATTTAGCTAAACAAGATATCGAGCTACCTCAATTTCATGGTGAGGAAATGCTTCTTGAAAAAGGCAAAGTCGCCCAATTCTTAGGCCATCCTGTTGCTATTTTACTCTTTGACCGTTTTGATGATTTTAATGCTGCAAAGTCACGTCTGGATTTTAATCAAAATATCGTCAAATATGGGGCAAAAGTCCCCGCTTATGAACGTAACCCTTATGCGGCATGGCGAGTCGTACGTGTTGCAGAGAACCGAACAGAAGGTAAAGATATTTTCTCACCTTTCCAAGATGGATTATTCTTTCCAGCTTACCAACTTAGACAACCTAAATGGCCATCGACACGTAATATCAGTGGCGATTTGGGGGAAAGAGGCATGTTTTATGCCGATCGCATCAATCAAAGCATGGAAAATGAGCAATTTCATGTGGTTGAAAAGAAGTTTCAAACCCAAATCATTGAACCTATGATGCTAGAGCCTGAGGCGGCTAATATTTGGTTTGATGCAAAAAATGCTACCATGCATGGTACTGTGACATGCCAAGATCCCACCGATTTCACAGAAATGGCAGTCCATATGCTCAAAGCTTCAAAACCGGGGAAAACAGTCGAAAATGTTAAACTCTACTCTGGCTTTGTTGGCGGCGCATTTGGCGCAAAAGATCATTCTATTTTTCCTTTTTATGCCCTAGCAGCCAGTTTATTTACCGATGGCAACCCTATCCGCATTGCAAACGATCGCTATCAGCAATTTCAATCGGGGTTGAAACGTCATCCCTTTAAAATTGAAAATCGCTTAGCGATCAATAAAGAAACATTGAAAATTGAAGCATTGACCTCTAAGTCTGATGTGGATGGTGGCGGTCGTGAAAACTTCTCAGCCAGTGTCGCCTCTGCTGGTATGTCAGCCATGCAAGGGGTATTTTATATTCCTCAAAGTGATCTTCAGGCCACTGCACACCACTCCCGCAATGTCACATCAGGCTCAATGCGCGGTTATGGTTCGACACAATGCATGCCCGTCATCGATTTGATGATAGGTCAAGCAGCGGCTGAGCTTAACGTCGATCCCTTTGAATTACGCCGCAGAAATTTACTCAAAACGGCTGATCTAAATACTCAGGGTGCAGAAATCGATGGTGAAATTCGTTACCGCGAAATATTAGATAAAGCGGAACAACATCCTATTTGGCAGCAAAGAGTGGCCAATAAAAAAGCCTTTGAGGCCGAGAATCCCAATAAAGTTTTTGGGGTTGGGTATTCACTTCTTGCTAAAAACTACGGCACAGGTAACGTCGGTCCTAATGCCGCGGTCAATATTTCTCCTGATGGCGACATTTTACTCGAAATCGAATACATGGAAATGGGATCTGGCGCGCAAACCAGCCAAGGATTATTAACCCATGAATTTTTTGGCGCTGCTGCCGATGAAGTGCATATTGCCGTCACTGAAACATGGAAAGCATTGCAGCTGTATGAAACAGATAACCCCTATATCATCAGCCAAGAAAAACAAGACAAAATGTCTAAAGATCCCCTTTGGACACCGGTCAAATTAATGGCCAGTAGCGCTTCTGATTCAGCAACTTTTCAAACTGAAGCCACTAAAGGCGCATGTAACGTTGTCTATCAATACGGCATTTTACCTGCTGCACGTATTTTATGGTCATTGCCAAAAGGCAGTGATTTATCGGCTGCAAAATGGCATGAAGGTCAATTTACCCTTGAAGGAAAACCAGCATTAGACTTTAAATTTCTGGCTAAAACCGCTCACGAACTGGGTTTTGTCACAGGTTGTGTTGCCCATACAGTCAACCGTTGGTCTTGGACAGAAGCAGAGTTTACCGTTGAAGGCGATACCCAAGTCCACTCTTTAGATGCCATGGCTGTTCGGTATGGACAAGGTGCCAGCAACACCAAGAAACAAAAAATGGACAGTTCAGGTTATCATTTAATTAAACGTAATTGGGTCAATTACCCAAGCACAAAGTTTAATAACGCCATGGTGACTTACTATGCACCTTGTGATTGCCTCATTGAACTTGCCGTTGATAAACACACAGGAAAAGTCGATATTCTGCGCTCTCATAGTGTATTAGATGCAGGGCCTGTTATCTCACAACCTATTGTAGATGGCCAAATTCAGGGCGGACTCGCCATGGGAGTCGGTCATGTATTACACGAGTATTTACCCCCATTTGAAGAAGGTGCGGGTAACGGCACATGGAACCTCAACCGTTACCATGTTCCCATGGCGTCAGATCTTCCCGTTTGGAATATGACATCCGAAACCTTACCTTCTACGAATCGAGCTGCAAGACCAAAAGGGATTGCGGAAGTGGTTATGCTTCCCGTTATTTCAGCCGTTCAAGACGCACTTTTCAATGCTATAGGCCATCGCTTTGAGCAAACTCCTATTACACCGCAGCAGATCAAAGCAAGGATCAATTCATGAACACCATCAACGCAATAGGC
>NZ_CANLZC010000053.1 GCF_947495455.1 uncultured Shewanella sp.
CAGGAGCAATTAACGACCTTGCCTACAGCATGTTGAATTCCCGCTGAAAGATCACTTATATAATAGAATTGGTATAACATACTTTGCCCCTTTTCATTGGACGGAACAAAGTGCACACAGTAAAAAGCCCTCAAAGAGCCAGACTCTTTGAGGGCTTAATAACATGACCAAAGATTATTCTTTCGCTTTGGCTTTAGCTTTGGGTTTGGCTTTCTTTTTCGCCTCAGCGACCCATTTTCCGTCAATATATTTCGCAGTCCAACCTGTGGCTTTACCGTCAACATCCGTTGCAACATATTGCTCTTTCGTCTTGCGGCTAAAGCGCACCGTTGCCAAATTACCCTCATCGTCTTTAATAGGTGCATCGGCTAAATATTGATACTTTGGCCACAGCAAATCACGATATTTCACTAATTCCGCAACCTGTGGACCACGGGTTTCTCGTGACTTAGGAAAGGTACTGGCCGCTAGAAAGATCCCCGCAGCACCATCTCTTAATACGAAATACGCATCCGACTTAGTGCACTTTAAATCAGGTAAGTGAATAGGATCTTCTTTTGGCGGCGCCGCTTCACCACTTTTCAGTAATTTTCGCGTATTCTTACAATCACTGTTGGTACAACCAAAGTACTTACCAAAGCGACCATTTTTAAGCTCCATATCATGACCGCAACGATCACACTCAATAATGGGGCCTTCATAGCCTTTAATCTTAAACTGCCCTTGTTCGACTTCATAACCGCCGCAGCTAGGGTTATTACCACACACATGCAATTTACGTTTTTCATCGATAAGATAACTATCCATCGCCGTGCCGCAAACACCACATCTGTGTTTCGCTCTGAGTGCGTCAGTTTCCGCATCTTCACTGTTTTCACTGATGGCTTCTTCACCCGCAGTCAGATTTAAGGTCGTTTTACAGCGCTCTTTTGGCGGCAAGGCATAACCAGAACACCCTAGAAACACTCCCGTTGTCCCGGTACGGATCCCCATAGGTCTTGCACAAGTAGGGCATTCGATATCCGTCAATACCATTTCGTTAGGACGCATTCCGCCCTCTTCAGGAGGTAATTCCGCTTTGGCCACTTGCTCAGTAAAGTCTTGATAGAAGCCATCGAGCACATTTTTCCAATCTCGCTGACCTTGAGCCACTTCATCCAATGTTTGCTCCATGCTGGCAGTGAAGTCGTAACTCATCAACTCTTGAAAGCTTCCCACTAAGCTATCACTGACGATTTCCCCCATTTTCTCGGCATAAAAGCGGCGATTTTCAACTTTTACATAGCCTCTATCTTGAATGGTTGAAATAATCGTTGCATAAGTCGACGGCCGACCAATGCCTCTTTTCTCTAACTCTTTCACTAAAGACGCCTCACTAAAGCGCGCTACAGGTTTAGTGAAATGTTGCTTAGGTAGAAGATCTTTTAAATTAAGCACATCCCCTTTATTGACAACAGGCAGCGTATTATCTTCTTCATTTTTCTTCTTCATTACAGGTTGAACACGTGTCCAACCATCAAATTTCAATATGCGCCCTGACGCTTTTAGCTCATAATCCCCTGCCGTTACCGTTAACCGAGTGGCATCATATTTCGCTGGCGTCATTTGGCAAGAAACAAATTGGCGCCAAATCAGTTCATATAAACGCTGCGCATCCCGCTCCATATCAGTAAGCGAGGCTGATTCAACTTTTACGTTTGACGGACGGATCGCCTCATGGGCCTCTTGTGCCCCTTCCTTACTGCCATAACGTAATGGCGCTTCAGGCAAATACTTATCACCAAACTCTTGACCTATCATCTCCCGCACACTATCTAGTGCTTCTTGGCTTAAATTCGTTGAATCCGTTCTCATATAAGTAATATGACCGGCCTCGTACAAACGCTGCGCCATCATCATGGTTTTCTTAACACCAAAGCCTAAACGCGTACTTGCCGCTTGCTGAAGTGTGGAAGTAATATAAGGTGCAGAAGGTTTACTCTGTGTGGCTCTGTCTTCTCTGGCAGTAATCGTAAATGAAGCCTGAGATAATGCATCAACAGCCGCTTGAGCTTGAGCTTCACTAACGGGCTTAAACGCCTTATCTTGGCACTTAACCACTTGCATTTTGAGCATTTCTTGTTTAGCCGTATTCAGCTCAGCATGCACATCCCAAAACTCTTCAGGAACAAAGGCTTTAATTTCGCTTTCACGCTCAACCACTAAACGTACAGCCACCGATTGCACTCGGCCAGCGGATAATCCTCTTGCCACCTTTTTCCATAATAAGGGAGAGGCCATAAAGCCAACAACACGATCGAGAAAGCGACGAGCTTGCTGAGCATTGACCATATTTGTGTTTAAATGTGAAGGCTGACTAAAGGCATCTTTAATGGCCGATTTAGTGATCTCATTAAACACTACGCGTTGATAGCGAGATTGCTCACCACCAATTACCTCTTGTAAATGCCAAGCAATGGCTTCCCCTTCTCTATCCAAATCGGTTGCGAGATAGATGTGATCGGCAGATTCGGCTAAAGTTTGTAACTCTTTTACGACTTTTTCTTTGCCAGGTAAGGTTTGATAGTTTGCTTTCCAGCCATGCTCAGGATCGACTCCCATTCGAGCAATCAATGCCTGTTGAGCCTTGATCCTTTTATACTCTGCTTTATCTTCTGCTGACATTTTACGCACTTCAGCAGGGGATTTACTGGCCACTTTCGTGTCCGCATTTGCAGAGGTCGGTAAGTCCCGAATATGTCCCACACTCGACTTAACGATGAATTCTTTACCAAGGTATTTGTTAATAGTCTTGGCTTTTGCCGGTGATTCGACAATAACTAGCGATTTACCCATAAATTAATTTGCGCCAACAAGTTTCAATATCATGAAAATTGGCTCCATATATAGAGTGTTGTGCAAACACTTTCAAGTGGAACCCTGTTTTATTTGCATTAGTAAGACACTTTTTAACCGTTTTATAAAAAAAAACGAAAAATAATACTGCGTATTTAAAAACTAATATTCCATGATTAGTCATTAAGCAAGGTGCCTTAGTGCATTTCAATTCAAATAGCCCTTTTCTGTAACATTTATCAAACTTGTAACCTTAGCAGCTTGTGTATATTGTGCGCTAAACAGCGCCGTTTTATCACTATCCACAGATCTTTTGGATATACATAAAACAGCCTCTGCCGATTTAAGGATATACAATGGATCATTTTGAAGCGAATTTTGATGGACTTGTAGGTCCAACTCACAACTATGCCGGTTTATCATTTGGCAATGTAGCCTCATTTAATAATGCCGATGCCATCTCTAATCCTAAAGCTGCGGCTAAACAAGGGCTAGCTAAAGCCAAAGCCGTTGGTGACCTAGGATTAGTGCAAGGCATTCTGGCTCCTCAAGAGCGACCTGATCTTCATACATTACGCCGCATAGGTTTTACTGGCTCTGACGCCAAGGTGCTCGCTCAAGCTGTAAAACAGGCCCCCTTATTGCTCAATGCCTGCTGCAGTGCATCAAGCATGTGGACAGCCAATGCGGCAACTGTCTCTCCAAGTTCCGACACATTTGACAAAAAGCTGCATTTCACCCCAGCCAATTTAGTCGATAAACTCCATCGCAGTATTGAACCTATTACCACAGGCCGTATCCTCGCTGCTACCTTTAACGATAGCCGCTATTTTCATCATCATCAACATCTACCAAAACATGCCAGCTTTGGCGATGAAGGGGCGGCCAATCATACACGCCTTTGTGGTGACTATGACAATAAAGGCGTAGAGCTGTTTGTATACGGCCGTGAAGCCACCAAGCTCAATGCCATTGCGCCTGAAAAATACCCTGCCCGTCAAACACTAGAGGCCTCTCAAGCCATAGCGCGATTACATGGCCTTGTGGATGAACAAACTGTCTATATTCAGCAAAACCCAGCGGTTATCGATCAAGGGGTATTTCACAATGATGTCATCGCGGTGGGTAATCAAAATGTGCTCTTCTATCATGAGCAAGCCTTTCTCAACACAAAAGAAAAACTGGCTGAGATACAAGAAAAATTCAATCGAACATGCAATAGACCACTGCATTTCATTGAAGTTCCAACTGAGAAAGTCAGTATTTCAAATGCTGTCAACACTTACCTTTTCAACACTCAAATTATCACTCTACCCTCAGGTGATATGGCCATTATCGCCCCCACAAATTGTGAAGAAAACCAAGCGGTGAAAGCTTATTTGGATGAGCTAGTAACATTAGGCACTCCCATCAAGAAAGTGCACTATTTTGATGTCAAACAAAGCATGCAAAATGGCGGAGGTCCCGCCTGTTTACGTTTACGTGTCGCGATGAACGCCACTGAAGTTGCAGCTGTGAACCCTCATACCTTAATGAATGACAGTCTATTTACTACACTCAATACTTGGGTCGATAAGCATTATCGCGACAGGCTCAGCATACAAGATTTAGCCGATCCACAATTGATTATTGAATCACGCACAGCACTGGATGAACTGACTCAGATCATGCAATTAGGCAATGTGTATCAATTTCAGCGTTAAGCATTATGATTAAATCGATAAATTAGCAAAAACTTTTTCCCCAACGAATAAGATGACATCCTTATTCGTTGGGTAAGTTAATTAAGATATCACCACAGGAATACTGGCCACAATAGTCTCTACACCAGATGGCGTTCTCACCATCACATCTAACATGCCTGATTCTGGCTCAGTACCACCTTGCACCGACACATTAATCACTAAACCTTCTCCTCCTCTGTCTTGCACTGTGATGGAAGGGCTTGTAGCTATGCGACCTGCTGAGGTTTCAAATTCAATGGTCGTTCCAGAAGGCAAGGTTTGATTGTGTAAATCAGAAATTATCATGGACAAGCTACCAATTCCTTCTGTCACAATATCCATCACTTGATTTCTCGTACCGCCATCACTGTCTGTGATAATAGGTTGTGAGGCATAAGCAGTGCTACCTGACATCACCAACACTATATTTTTCCTCACATGAATGGACGCTGTGCCATCTTCAATTAAGCCACAATATACATGACCATAAGGATCAGGCTCTAAAGAGTCCTCTTCTTTCGGCTCTTGAAAATCACAATCTTTATCTAGTGCACAGCCACATAGCACGCCATTATATTTTCCATCCGCGATATCAAAAAAACCATTTACATTTTCTCTATGGCCATTGAAGTCAATCAACTCCTCTAGTTCACCTCCAGCTTCTCCTCTTGGACCATCAACATATTCGTAAGGATTGAACACGCCATCTTCATTGAAATCCTCAAAAGCCTCAGCCATATCATAAGGCTCACCTTGAGTATTATCGCCCAAAAATAATGGCCGCTCCGCTTCATCGAAGCGACCATTACCATTGGTGTCGGCAAAAGACTCCTCCCCAATGGCAAAGGCAGTAATAGTGACACGCCCTCCCATCGGCTGGGCAAAGTCAGTGTCTGAATAGGCTTCTTGTACATCAAAATAACCATTTAAGTCAGCAGGATGATCAGTATCCCCCCAATAAGCGCCATCAGGCCGCACATCTTGACTGCGCCATGTCACAAAACAGCTGCCATTTATCGTAAAGCAATAATCATCGATGGATCCACCTTCGGTGCGAAAGGTCACTGCCGTGCCATCGGGGACCGGATTATTAAAGGCATCGGCCAAGCGCGCGGTCACAATCACCTCAGTACCATCAATGTCCCAGCCTTCCGGTGAGTAATTACTTGCGCTTAAGGAAAAACTGTCTTGATCCGCAATGCCAGTTGTCACCACCAACTCACTGGATTGACTGGAAATATCATCATACTCTTCATCATCATTTTTAAGATAAGCGGTCACTCGAATAGGCGTGGCCGTGGTGCCAGCATTCACTGTGGTTTGCACTAAGCCTTCTGCATTCGTTGTGGCCTCTGTAGGATATATGTCTAGACCGCCCACTGCCGTATTTAACGAAAAGTACACAGTTTCATTACTCATGGGCTGACCGCTCACATCCAGCACTTTGAAAATGACTAAGGATGTGGCTATGCCGCCGGTATTTTTTATGCCGATTTGCTCAGGTGTTGCCGACACAAACTCAATACTGCCTCTATCGGCAGGAAAGATCTCAATACTGCCCCTAGCCGATAAACTTGTGCCCACATCGGCTGTAACAGTGATCACATCTTCACCAACACAGCCTTCGGCGCGATAAGTACTCTTTGCCTCTCCATTAATAGCGATAACAGGAGAACTTAAAGAAGCCAAGCCCGCATCGGTGCAAATAGAAGAGAAATTGACGTTTATAAACTCATCGGTATATAAATTGCCTTCATCATCTCGAATTTCAATGGATACTGTCGCTGTGCCCCCTGCCGAAAGCTCATCTATGCTTACTAATGCCAACCCCTCTTCAAACACCTCTCCGGCTCCCATCTTTAGATCTTTAGCGCCCACAGTAAAAATAACCTGATGGAACTCTTCACTGCTTATGCTTGCTGTGGCTGTGTCAGCACCCAACTGCGTTGCCGCATAGATATCCGCTATTGCAACCCCCTCTTGGGTCACAACAGTATTGATGGGAATAGAAGCTAACTGGCTTGTAAAAGTGACAATAACGGGATCATTCGTCCCTATTACCCTTGCTTTTAACTGACCTGGCTGTTTAGGCGTAATGCTTTCAATGGCATTTCCATCCGCATCAATAAGCTCAAGTATCACTTGCCGTAAACCCGCTGCACCACCATCGCCTAACATGGTAAAAGTGTGCGTATCATTCGTATCAATCTGATTCGTCAATGTGGCAGTGATTGAACCTGCACCTTTAATGTTAGAAGTATAAAGCATCACCTGTGCTTGCCCATTAATATCGGTGATCGCCGTTCCTGTTATGGGATCAAACGAGCCTAATGTGGGATCATTTAAAGCGAAAGTCACCAATTCATTTTCAAGCAATCCTCTTTTTGAGCTGCTCACCGTTGCGGTCACAGTTGCAGGATTTGCAGCTGAAATGGCTTGTTGGGAAATAGACAAGGCGAGAAAGTAAGTTTCCTCTGTGGGTTCATCGGATTCTTCCTCAAAACTCCCTCCTCCACCGCAACTTAGTATAAAAAAACAACAAAATACAGCCGTTAAAAAATATTTAACTGACTCCATTGTCAGCTCCTCTGTTAGTTCGATCACGATACAAACAACTTAAGAACAACTTTGGAACAACCAAAAACAACACACCCAAAACTAAAAGCTAACCATAAACAAACAACTTATCAACAATAAGACACCTTGAAATATAATAAACACTAAATATTTTAACTTTTAATCCATTTGAAGCTGACTGTAAGCTGACAAAACATTTCATCCTGAGCGCTTTCTTGCTAGGCTTTACCCTTCATTGAAAGGCATGCTTAGCTCCATAAAAATTATAAAGGAAGCAATATGGCTACGACTAAAACAAAAAAGCTCGGCCTAACCAGTAAAATACTGTTAGGTATGGCAGGTGGGATCCTTCTCGGACTCTTGCTTCGAAACCTCTTTCCAGAAAGTGACTTTATTAAAGAATATTTAACCGATGGCTTTTTAAATGTGATCGGCACTATCTTCATTTCTGGTCTAAAAATGCTCGTTGTTCCACTCGTCTTTATCTCCCTTGTTTGCGGAACTTGCTCCTTAAGTGAGCCTTCAAAATTAGGACGCTTAGGAGGAAAAACCATTGCGTTTTACCTTTTCACCACCGCCATCGCCTTATGCATGGCGATTCTTGTGGCTATTGCGCTTCATCCCGGTAATGCAAGTTTAGTGGCTGAGGGTATGCATTTCGATGCCAAACAAGCACCCAGCTTATCTCAAGTTATTATTAATATTGTGCCTACCAACCCAGTCAAAGCCATGAGCGAAGGTAACATGCTGCAAATTATTATTTTTGCAGTTATCTTCGGTTTTGCGATTTCTCACATTGGTGAGCGTGGTAAGCGCGTTGTCGCTTTATTTGAAGACTTAAATGAAGTTATCATGCGTGTTGTCACCTTAATCATGCAACTGGCTCCTTACGGTGTGTTTGCCTTGATGGCAAAACTCGCCTTAACCTTAGGTTTAGACGATTTCCAAAGTGTCATTCAATATTTCTTCGTGGTATTGCTGGTGTTACTGCTCCATGGTTTTATTGTCTATCCCACACTGTTAAAGCTCTTCTCTGGATTAAATCCAGTGACCTTTATTCGTAAAATGCGTGATGTGCAATTATTTGCCTTCAGTACAGCAAGCTCAAATGCCACCTTACCAGTCACCATTGAAACCGCTGAGCACAGATTAGGCGCCCACAATAAAGTCGCTTCCTTTACCTTGCCTTTAGGCGCCACGATTAACATGGATGGCACAGCCATTATGCAAGGTGTCGCAACTGTCTTTATTGCACAAGTCTTTGGTATTGATTTAACCATTACCGACTATGCAATGGTTGTTGTCACAGCGACGTTAGCCTCTATTGGTACAGCAGGTGTACCAGGAGTTGGGCTTATCATGCTTGCCATGGTACTCAATCAAGTGGGCCTTCCAGTTGAAGGTATCGCATTAATTATTGGTGTGGATAGATTGCTGGATATGGTTCGCACTGCAGTCAATGTCACAGGTGATACTGTCGCCACTTTAGTGATTGCAAAATCTGAAAATGAGTTCAATGAAGAAGTCTTTAACTCGCCTATTGCGGGTCATCCTGCTAAAAACTTTAAAGAGCAAATGCATATTAAAGAGTAAGGATTGTCTAGTTCCTAAAAAAGCGTCCAATTGGACGCTTTTTTAGTTATCACTCATCCATTCATTATCGTTCCCAATAACTCTCTTCTAAACTGTCTTCTTTCTCGGGTAAACCACGAGATAATCGCGGGCTGTGCTGGGCCAGCACTTCATAAGCCACACGGTTTGCATATTTACAAATTTGAGAAAATGAGGAGTAACATAAACCATCTCGAGTATGCTTGCTCGAACCTGGTACAATTTGGCGATGAAAAGTATTAGAGGATAAGTCGTGTAATAATGCCGCTAAAGCACCGTCACCCGCACCATTGGTATTACGAATTTTTTCAGGTCCGCCCATATAAGGAGAAATGTGTGCATAAACTTTCATTGGCGTTTCACAGGCTTGTTTTAGCTTAGGCCTAGAAAACTCATAGCGGTTAAACTCAGGAATGGCACCAGGCAATAATGTATGGCTCGTTTCACGCTTTTCGGATTCTTCAGTATATCCAGCAGTATATAAGCCCAATGGACCCGCTGTCGTCAATACCATATCACACCAATCTAATGCCGCTTCACTGGCCAATAATGGATCTTTAAACCCTGTGAGTGCTTCACCTTCGTCTTCATTCATGGCTAAAATCGTCACATGCTCTGTGATAAACTGCTGCCACCATTTTGGATCTTCTTCAATCAAAAAACGGGTTCCCAGCGTCAACACCACTGGCACATCTGCCTCCTTGGCATATTCTATCGCTGTCATCGCCGCCTGGGTTATCTGATCATCTCCACTCGCCCGCATCAAATAGGCGGTTAAAATCAGTGCTGAACTCCCTTGAACAATCTCCTTATCAATATACTCAGGCGTCAGCTTATCCATTGCCCCTTTACTAATGGCAAACGTGCGCTCCCCACATTCAGAAATCAATGTAAAGCAACGCCCTATGGGACCATCCACGGGCTGTAAAAAGTTCAAGTCCACTTTCGATGAAGTGTTACACAAATAACGGTAAGCATAGCTACCAATTTCAATATTTTGGCTCATTACACCAAACAAGACAGAACGATCATCGGCTAATATGGAATAATTGTGTACCGTATTACCAATCGTGCCGCCGGCAAATTCATCACTGATCAAAGACTGCTGCTTTAGCTCAGTGTATAATGCATGCGCCACCTCATCATTGATGAGTGTGGAGTTTCCCTTGGGCAATTCATAACGACTTAATAACTCATCACCGACTTTCGCTTCAATATCAACCAAGGTTTGGTCAATTCCTGCAATATAAGTAGAAAAAGGTCTCGGCTGCTGAATAAGCTGAGCCAATAATGGATCACGATTATTCACAGGAAAATAATGCTTAGACTTACGTTTACCAGGAAACTTCATATAGCGCTCTCTTTATCCAGCTTCCTTGCTAAATATCATTATAAAAATGGCTTAAAACAAATAAGCATATGATCCATACACCTATTTTACCGTTTAATTGTACAAAAAATCACTCGTCATTTATTCGAGTATAAAAACAAACATTGTGCGTACTGCAATGTCAACATAATAACAAGAAAATGACTCAGCAGACATGCAGATGTAAAAAATCAGGCCCACAAAAAGTGAGCCTGATCAGAAAATAGCAAAAAGATGCGTGATACGCGATAAACTAGCTTAATGCCGCCACAATTTGTTCGCTCACTTGAGCAACAGATTGACTGCCATCAAACTTGTTATAAGTCACATCAGTGTTAGACGCAACTTGCATGTAATACTCAACAAGTGGCTTAGTTTGCTCATGATAAATAGCTAAACGTTTGCGCACAGTGGCTTCTTCGTCATCAGGACGAATAGACAGCGCTTCACCTGTCACATCATCGATACCTTCTACTTGAGGAGGATTAAATACAATATGATAAACACGACCTGAGCCTGAATGGACTCGGCGACCCGCCATACGTGCGACAATATCTTCATCCGGCACATCAATTTCAATAACATGATCCAGTGCAATACCGCTTTCAGCCATTGCATCGGCCTGAGGAATAGTACGAGGAAATCCGTCTAATAGAAAACCTTTTTGGCAATCATCCTGAGCAATACGTTCCTTAACGAGACCAATAATCAGTTCATCAGACACGAGTTGTCCTGCATCCATGACTTTTTTGGCTTCTAAACCTAGTGGCGTTCCCGCTTTTATCGCTGCGCGTAACATATCACCCGTAGAGATCTGAGGAATACCGTACTTTTCCATAATAAATTGGGCTTGAGTCCCTTTACCAGCTCCTGGGGCACCTAACAGCATAATACGCATTTAAACTCTTCCTCTGTATTGCAAGATTGTGATTATGGCGCGATCTTCGCATAATTAACGACAATTTTGAAGCGCTTTATTTGAATGCACTCATTCATTAATACCGATAAAATCGGCATCAATAAAGTAAAGTATACAATTTACGTCGATATTGATTAGCCAACCCATGGCCTTGACCCAGTGCCGTTAAGATTTCAAGAAAAACCTGTTTGATCTCACCCTCACCCGCCGCCACATCTTTTTGAAGAGGGGCAAAAATAAGCTCAAGGGCTTCTTCATGACGATTCGCTTGATGCAAGGCTTTGGCTAACTTAATCAGCGCTTGGCTATCGTCAGGGTGCTGTTCATATTCATTTTGTAATAATCGAATTTCTGGCGTATCTGCCGCTTCCAGTGCCAATGCCAATTTGGCTTTCAAGCTTTGATAATAGCCATCTTGATCGGCCAAGCCAATAGAATTCAATAAGTTTTCGGCTTCGCTAAGGCCACCGGCCATCAATTGTGCGTCACAATAAGTCAGCGCCACCTCAGCACTTTGGTTTTCCTCAAACGCCTGCTTTAATAAAGGTAAGGCTGTTTGCCAATCTTGATTAGCCAGCAATGTTTTTGCTTCATTTAATCGTAATTGCCACTGGGCGGGTAAGTGCTTCTCAAGCAAAGGTAAAATCTCTGCCGCCTCTTTCACCCCCACAAAGCCATCGACAGGCTTGCCTTTATGTAAAATTAACGTAGTGGGTAAATTGTGAATTTGAAAGTAATTGGCGATTTCCCCTTCAGACTCGCAATTCACACGAGCTAAAATAAAGCGCCCAGCTTGCTGCTGTGCAACTTGCATTAACACTTGTCCAAAACTGACACTGTCAGGACTCTGCTCAGCCCAAAATGCCAATACCACAAGGTGCTCCATTGAGGCATTAACAATCTCTTGTATATTTTCTTTCGTCAATTCCAGAACAGTATCCATATTCTTCCTTTTACATTTACATCTTCTTCAATTGAACGCATAGTGATATGACCTATATTTATTCCTATGCCCCCTGTATCTCTTGCTATCATGCAAGTATACATGAATAAAAAAAGAGGCAGATAATCTGCCTCTTCTTATTGCTACTTAACGCTAGCCACTAACATTTCATTCATCAACTTGATGAAAGAAGATGGATCCGCTAGGCTGCCTTTTTCTGACAGCAATGCTTGCTGTAATAACAACTCTGACCATTGAGCAAAGACATCTTCAGCTTGCTCATCATTTAGACGAACAACTAATGGATGTTCAGGATTCAGCTCAAAGATAGGCTTAGACTCAGGCACTGCCTGTCCTGCTGCTTGCATCATTTTCATCATTTGCGTTGACATATCACCTTCACCGGCAACCACACAAGCAGGTGTGTCTGTTAAACGCGTTGTCACTTTCACATCTGACACTTTATCGCCTAATGCGGCTTTAACACGCTCAATTAACGGTGCTGATTCAGACTCAAGTTTCTCTTGCGCTTCTTTTTCGCTGTCATCTTCCAATGAGCCTAACTCTAAATCACCACGGGTAACAGAGTGAAGCTTCTTACCATCAAACTCAGTTAAATGACTGACTAACCATTCATCAATACGCTCAGACATTAATAACACTTCAATGCCTTTTTTACGTAATAATTCTAAGTGAGGACTGTTTGCCGCCGCGTCATAGCTGTCAGCCACAATATAATAAATTTTATCCTGACCTTCTTTCATACGGCCAACATAATCTGTTAATGAAACGGTTTCAGCCGCCCCTTCACCTTGAGTAGAAGCAAATCTTAATAAGGCTGCAACACGTTCTTTATTAGCAAAATCTTCTGCAGGACCTTCTTTTAACACTTGGCCAAACTCACTCCAGAAGCTTTGATATTTCTCAGCATCGTTTTTAGCCAGCTTCTCAAGCATGCCTAACACACGCTTAGTCACAGCAGTACGCAGTGCTGTTGTGACTTTGTTATCTTGCAAAATTTCACGAGAAACGTTTAATGGTAGGTCATTTGAGTCAATTAACCCTTGTACGAAACGCAAGTAGCTAGGCATAAATTGCTCTGCATCATCCATAACGAACACGCGTTGAACAAATAATTTTAGTCCATGCTTACGATCGCGGTTCCACATATCAAATGGCGCACGAGAAGGCAGATACAATAAGCTAGTGTACTCTTGTTTACCTTCAACACGGTTATGGCTCCACTTTAATGGATCGCTATAATCGTGAGAAATATGCTTATAAAACTCTTGGTACTCTTCGTCAGAAATATCACTCTTATTGCGAGTCCAAAGCGCTGTCGCTTTGTTCATCGCCTCCCATGCACCCTCAGTTGCAGGAATTTTCTCGCCTGGCTCACCGTCTGGTCCCTCTGGTCCATCACGCTCAGGCGTACCTTCTTTATACATTTCAACAGGCACTGAGATGTGATCTGAATACTTAGTAATAATGGAGCGCAAACGATAATCATCAGCGAATTCTTTTTCTTCTTCGCGTAAATGTAAGATGATTTCAGTACCACGATTGGCTTTTTCTATATTCTCAACAGTAAAATCACCTTCACCTGTTGACTCCCAACACACACCATCACTGGCACTCAGGCCTGCAGCACGAGTTCGCACTGTCACTTTATCGGCAACGATGAAAGATGAGTAGAAACCCACACCAAACTGACCAATCAACTGTGAATCTTTTGACTCATCACCTGATAGATTTTTAAAGAAATCAGCCGTACCCGATTTAGCGATGGTTCCTAAATGCTCAATTACACCGTCACGTGTCATCCCTATGCCATTGTCTTCAATGGTCACGGTGCCCGCTTCTTTGTCTGCACTAATGCGCACACGTAATTCACCATCACCTTCATAAAGATCATCTTGTGTTAACGCTTCATAACGTAGCTTATCTGCAGCATCGGCGGCATTGGATACCAATTCACGCAAGAAAATTTCTTTATTTGAATATAAAGAATGGATCATCAAATGGAGTAATTGTTTGACTTCAGTTTGAAAGCCATGAGTTTCTTGTTGAGACATGAAATGCTCCCTGGTTAATCGTTAAAACGAGTATAAAGTAAGTAATAATTCAAACATGGGGTTAGAAAAAAGCATTTCAAGGGTAAAACTCAAATCAGATCTTAAGTGGATAAAAAAAATCCAGCCAATGCAGCGCATTACTGGATTTTTTTAACTTATCTAATTCTTATTTATTAAGAAAAATAAGTGCTTTCGATATATCAATAGCTCAGTATTAACGAATTAACGCTCTGCTAATAAACAAAGATTAACCTTATTACAAAGGTAGACGGCCATTAAAAGATAAGGCCAAGGTCGTACTATCCACATATTCCAATTCACCACCAACAGGCACACCATGAGCAATACGGCTCACCGAGATCTGATAGTGTTTAGCTATATCAGCAATATAATGGGCTGTGGCATCACCTTCAACAGTTGGGTTAGTCGCTAAAATTAACTCGGAAACGTCCCCGTCAGCTAACTGTTTCTCAAGCAAGTTTAATCCCAATTCATCAGGGCCAATACCATCAAGTGGCGATAAGTGCCCTAATAAAACGAAATATCGCCCATTGAAATGCCCTCCCGCCTCAATAGCAAGTACATCCGCGGGGGTTTCCACCACACAAATCACACTGGCATTTCCTCGCTTGTGGCTCGCACAAATAGGGCACAGTGCATCTTCAGTAAAAGTACGACAAGATTGACAATGTCCCACGTCCAACATCGCTTGAGCAAGCGTATTCGCTAACTGAGTACCCTCGCTTCTATCACGTTCTAAAAGCTGAAAAGCCATACGCTGAGCAGACTTAGGACCAATACCAGGAAGGCAACGCAGTGATTGGATCAACTCATCGACCAATGGGCTAAATTTCATCTGTGATTAAAATGGCATTTTCATTCCCGGTGGCAACTGCATGCCTCCGGTCACTGCGGCCATTTTCTCTTTTTGGTTCTCATCGACACGACGAGCTGCATCATTACATGCTGCAGCAATTAAATCTTCTAGCATCTCTTTATCATCTTCTAATAAGCTAGGATCAATATCGACTTTACGCACGTTATGTGAGCCAGTCATAGTGACTTTCACAAGACCTGCACCGGCTTCGCCTGTCACTTCCATTTGTGTAATTTCTTCTTGCACTTTGGCCATTTTATCTTGCATCATTTGGGCTTGTTTCATCAAATTGCCCATACCGCCTTTTCCTAACATAGGTTTTTTCTCTTCAATTAAAGGTTGCAAGCAACCGGATAAAGTGGATTAATTTTACTAAAATGAGCCCGATTAGCAATAAGACATTCCATTAGGCTACAATTAATTTATCAAAGTCCCCTAAGGTCAATAACGCAATTTCATTGCTCTTTTCTGCTAATAATGGTGGTGCGTAGGCTAACGTCTCATGTTGAACTTGTGCTTGCATGTTTTGCATCAACCACTGAATATTCTCATCTTGCTCCAGTGTTTGTGCGGCATCATTAAGCAATTCTTTGTGGAAACGCTTACGCACTTCGAGCGGCGTTTCCCGACTCAGATCTGAACCAATTTCCACAGACAATTGCACCGCTTGGCCAACACTTTGAGTAATGGCTTCTTCTAACTGTAATATCGCGATATCTGCACACAAATGCTTTTGATCTGGCTTAAGCTTTAGATGGACAGTTTGACTAAATTGAAGGCACACTGAATTAACCGCCAATTGCCTAACCCGTCCACCCACCTCTAATGATGCCATAAATTTATACCATAAAAGATCACGTTCATCGCCACTTAAGGGTGTCTTCAACGGCTTTGACACTGGCACAGACTCTGACTCTGATGATTTCATCTCTGTCGGTGACACTGCCTGCACATCAGTACGTTGAAGTCTACAACTCCGTTCAGAGGAGACTGCTGACGCAGGCGTATCCGCTTCTTGACTGAGTAATTCAGGTGAACGGTTTATATTAGCAGGTGCAACTTCCCATGGTGGCCTGTCTTCTTCACTATTATCAATAACGCCTTCACTGTCTTTTTTGGCCACCACACAAGTATTATGATCAGGTAGAGCCGCTGCTTTCTCAGTGGTGTTTGTCAGTTTGGAATGCGCTATTGTTAACTTTTTTCCAGTTTCACTGCCACCCTTATCTTCATCAACAGGGGCGAGTAAAGAATCTCTTGCTGCCAATACGGCATCTAAAATGTCATCTTCTACCACAGGCATTGATACAGCGGTAGGGCTGGAGCTAACATCAGTATAGGACAAAGGCCGCACCGTCTGCTCAGCCCCCCCCTGCGCCATAGCCTCATGAATAATGCCTGTCATTTCCGCTTCTAATGCATAAGATCCATCACTGACATTCTGAGCTTGTCCTATCTGCTCATTATTCATGGGCTCCATCGCAATAGGCTCAACGTCTATACCTTGAGACTGACCTTGGGCTTGTTGCATCGATTCATTACCCATAGGCTCCATTACAATAGGCTCAACTGAACTAGCCTCAACGCTTATATCTTGAGAATGACCTTGAGATTGACCCTGAGTTTGGCCTTGAGCTTGTTCCATCGATTCATTACCCATAGGCTCCATTACAATAGGCTCAACTGAACTAGCCTCAACGCTTATATTTTGAAACTGGTCTTGAGAATGTCCTTGAGTTTGGCCTTGAGACTGGGCCTGACTCATAATTAATGCCATTTCAGCACGCAGATCTGCAGGCATTTGCTCTTGTTCTAAAGCATCAAGAGAAACCTGTCCATCATCAATCGTCAGCTTATGCCCTAAACTGGGATCATCAGTCCGATTAACTTGAAGACTGTCAGCCTCCATCCTATCTGTAACAGCCTTATCTTTTTCATTAGAAGATGTATTTTCTTTTTTCCAACGGGTAATGGGCGTTTCAGGCACAAAAGTTACCGCTCGCAGCAGCGCCATCTCTAAACCGGATTTAGGATCCGGTGCATGAATAAGCTCTTTTCGTCCAGCCAACAAAATTTGATAGTAAAGCTGCACTTGCTCAGCATCAAGTTCATGAGAAAAAGTTAAAATCTTCTCACTATTAAGTGATAACTGAGCCGCTGCAGGCGCAAACTGAGTTAAGGTAATTTGATGCAGTAACTCAAGTAAGCTTCTTAAAACCTCATCGGCATCCGCTCCAAAAGACAAGATCTCATAAACCATTTGCATTAATTGGGCGATATCACCACTCACCAATGCTTTCAGTAAATGAATAACATGGTGTTCATCAATACTGCCTAACATGGTTTGCACTTGTGAGAGCATCACTTGCCCTGCGCCAAAAGCAATCGCTTGATCCGTTAAACTTAATGCATCCCGCATACTGCCATTGGCAGATTTAGCAATCAGCGTTAAGGCTTGCTCTTCAAAATGTATTGTTTCTTGTGACAGAACATGGCTCAATTGCGTCACTATGTCTTCATGAGCAATGCTTTTTAAATTAAACTGTAAACAACGAGATAAAACGGTGATCGGTAATTTTTGAGGATCCGTTGTCGCCAAAAGAAATTTGACATGTTCAGGCGGCTCTTCCAAGGTTTTTAACAGCGCATTAAAACTGCTGCGAGACAGCATATGGACTTCATCAATAAGATACACTTTATAGCGGCCACGACTCGGCCTATATTGCACATTATCCAACAACTCACGCGTATCATCGACTTTGGTTCTTGAAGCTGCATCCACTTCAATTAAATCCACAAATCGACCTTGAGCAATCTCAACACAACTAGCACACTGCCCACAAGGCTGAGCACTCACACCTTGCTCGCAATTTAAACCTTTGGCAAATAAACGCGCTAGACTGGTTTTCCCTACACCTCGTGTACCAGAAAACAAATAGGCATGATGTAATCTTTGCTGAGTTAACGCATTCGTTAGCGCATGCAAAACATGAGACTGACCAACGACTTGCTCAAATTTGGCAGGGCGCCACTTGCGGGCTAACACCTGATATGACATGAAACTTCCTACTATCTAACCTATGTTAGAAGTTGACTCCTCTTATATAAATCACACAATAACATGCAAGCCATAGAGTTTCTATACCCGTGATACTTGAAGATGCAGGATTCAGCTGGAATTAAAAGCCTTTTAGGCAAGGCTTTGAACAGCGTGCTTAGTCATTCTAAGCTGATGTTCAATAACGCAGTATAAAAGGCCTTGCTTTTACATATAAAGGGGCCAGCCCTTTGGGAGTCTGTAAAAGCACCGACTTCTGCGTTGTATCATCTTAAAAGGCAATAAGCATTCTTGCAATAATACGCCTTGAATTAGGCACTTTTACAAGCTCTGAAAACAGGCACCTTCAAGTATCACGGGTATATCACTTCAATAAATATACCCAAAACACAAATGCGGCCTTGGGTACAATCTTTAATTACTCACCTTCAAAATCACACAATTTAACCAATTCTAATCCCATGGCTTCAAGACGCTTCTCGCCACCCAGATCAGGAAGAGAGATGACAAAAGCGGCATGATTAACTTGACCACCCAAGCGGCGAATAAGTTTTACTGTGGCTTCAATCGTGCCACCTGTCGCCAATAGATCATCTATGACTAGCACCTTATCATTAGCATTAATCGCATCAGTGTGGATTTCAAGAACATCTTGACCATATTCCAATTCGTAACTTTCAGAAATCGTCTCACGAGGTAACTTACCAGGTTTACGAACTGGCACAAATCCAATGCCTAAGGCTAAAGCTAAGGGCGCGCCAAAAAGAAAACCTCGCGCTTCGGTACCAATCACTTTAGTAAAACCTTGATCTTGATATATCTCGACTAACTGCGCCATTGTTGCTTGGTAAGCGGCGGGATCTTCCAATAAACTGGTCACATCTCGAAAAAGGATGCCTGGTTTCGGATAATCAGGAATGGTTTTAATGCTGTTTTTTATAACCGTTAAACGTTCAGTATTCATGGATCTATTTCTTTTATTAACTAAGGTTAATGCATTCATAAAGCGGATCGATTATCAACCAACACCACAGTAAATGTCATTAAAGTGTAAAATCAGAGGGAAGCTTAAGCTCCTTTGTAGCCCGTTGCAACCAAGCAAGCAAAAAAAAGCAATAATAAAGCTATTGTTCCTAAGCTTCATCTTCTATTTCTGGCACACTTTTTAAATAACAAAACAAACAAACAGCTGTAAAAAATAGAAAAATTTTCACCCATAAAATCGGAGCAAAGAAAATACTCACACTGAAGCTCAATAAACTCACTAGATAAGCTTTTCTCTTTAATCCCTTTCGAATGGCTTTATTTTTTTGCCAATTGGATAAGGCATCAGAAAACCAAGGGTGCGTCATCAACCATTGATACAAGCGTTGACTGGAACGTGCAAAGCAATAGGCTGCCAATAAAATAAAAGGGACTGTAGGCAGTATAGGTAGAACAATACCAAGCATGCCGAGTAATAAGCTAAGTAAGCCCGCAATTAAAAAAAATCCACGCGTCACGCCCATATTACCTCCCAATGGCCTAACCTGCTTATTCAACAATAACAGACAATATGAGATTAATCATGAACAATAGGCAATAAAAAGCCACTCTAAACCCGTGATACCTTATCTTGAAGTATCACGGGTTTAGAGTGGCCATAACTTGATAGCTGATTAAACACTCTGTGCTTACAATAATCCGCTGATTTTTAACCAAGACAAGCTTGCTGGCAGTGTTGGAATAAGCAACACTAGAATGAACCCGATAAAATGAAAGATATTAAAGGGATCTTTAAAAGACTTTTCCATGGCATCCTCTATATTAATACTGCCTGAATATTGATCCAGATCAATTTTTTCGTGCATTATAAAGGCTAGTTAACCAGATAGAAAGAAACTTATACTTTATACTCACATATGATCCCTTTATGACTTAATTCTACTAACAAATCTAAACAACCTTGCTGTAAATAACTGGGTTCCATTGAAGTATAGGTTTGCTGCAACCAAGTATTGATTTCTGCTAAGGTTAAACTTTCAAATTGGGATAAATACCCCAATACTTGCGCAGTTAACGGCGATAATGCCAAGAAGTTAATCTCATGGGCTTTATCACGATATACACAAAATAACTGTGGCGTCTTCGCAGGCTCCGTGGGTTGATAATCCACACTAATATGCTGTACAGCATAGGCATACTGCGCCACTTTAGCCGACGAGGACAAACACAATGGTTTCAAAGCAATATCCGCCTTTTCAATAAAGTCCTGTAAAGGGTTGTCAAGGGCAATCGATACAAGCAATTCAAGCCATTCATAATGTGCAAGCTCTAACATGAAAGGCGGATCTTGTTCCTTTAATTCATATTCATCCTGCAAAAAAACCAAAAATTCTTCTGCTATATCAGAAAAAAAAGGCGATTGACAATCATGCTGTTTAAAAAAAGTTTGCACTAATCTTCGCCATTGTGACGAGGAGTAAAGGCTCTTTAAAACAGGAAAAGCATTTGAGACAAATCCTGAAATATTATTCAAAAATAAATCTCGATAAACCTCCATTCGCTCAGCCGTCATTCCATCTGGTAAGGGGCTTGCGGGATCACGAATATAATCCATAAAGTTATTTTGTATTGAAATAAAAGACACTAAGCACTCCTTGACAAAATCGATGGCGATGAATACATTCTTTGCTTTTGATATTGCTTTATTTTTCTTATTTCCCTGAGTAGCACTTCCGTTTTCGGAATATTAAAGTCTCGTTCAAGTAACGTCGGAAAAACGCCATGATAGTCATAGCACTGACTTAATAATTGCCAAACGGGATCCTCCACATCAGCACCATGAGTATCAATAATCAAATCGGCCGTTTGTTGAAAATGCCCTGCAATATGCAAATAATAAATGCGTTCTTGAGGAATAGCCTGTAAAAATGCCAAAGCATCATAACCATGATTAACGGCATTAACATATATATTGTTCACATCTAACAGTAACTGGCAATTGGTTTCTGCTAATACAGCTTGGATAAACTCAAGCTCGGTCATCTGTGCCCCAGGGGCGCCATAAAAAGACACATTTTCTAAAATTAGCGGGCGCTCAATAATGTCTTCTACTCGCTTGACGCGATCGGCCACATGAAAAACAGCTTCTTGAGTAAAAGGAATAGGCATTAAATCATATAAGTGCCCAAGCCCTGAACAATAACTTAAATGCTCGGAATACACTTGGATTTGATGAAAATCCAGAAACGTCTTAATGTCTTTTATAAAATCAATATCTAAATTCTTCGGGCCACCAATAGATAAAGATAAACCATGAGTATAAAACTCATATTGCTCGGTTAATGCTCTAAATGATTTCTGAAATTGCCCACCTAACTTCATCCAATTTTCAGGCGCTACTTCAAAAAAATCAATCTCATCAGGAACCTGATCTTTCATTTCATTGAGCATTTCCCGCCTAAGACCCAATCCAACTTTAGGCGCTGTAAGCATCATCCTTTCCTCTTTACGTAAAACAAACAAGATCAGTCAAGACTGATCTTGTAACAGGAGCAAGTCAAAGCGTTACATTACATGCTGCCGCCACATGTGCCTTCGCTAGACTTATGATCGCCCCCACATGTGCCTTCGCTAGACTTATTATCCCCCCCGCATGTGCCCTCACTAGACTTATGATCCCCACCACAAGATCCTTCAGTACTGCTAGCTTTACTCTCACTGCCTCCACACTTGCCTTCTCCACATTTACCTTCATTGCCTTTAGCATCTGGTGCAGGCATAGGTGCGCCTTGTGCCTCAGCTTCGGCTTGATCTTGCGCTTCTGACTTTATACTTCCTTCACCTTCATCTGCCGCAATTTGATAGCCCACTCGCATTTCATTAAAGCCAAAGATATCTGCAGTCGCAGAGGAAACCAGTGTGGCGCCGACGACTACTGACCCTACAGCCAATGTTACAGCCGTTTTTTTTGCTAATTTCATAATCCTTTCCTTCCTTTTATCGCAATGTTGAATAACTAAACGTCAAATCATGCCGACCTAGGTTAATAGACCTAAATAGTCACAATAAAATTTCAACCTTTTTACTAGTATTTCACTTATTACTGATAAAGCAAGGTGACACTGACGAAGACGACACGGTAACCGTTTATTTCATGTTTAAAAAATGCAAAAACAGACTTATGCATTGAGCTGAACATAAGGTAGAATGCCGCGATTTTCTCAATATATTCGGATTAATAGTGAATGCAGTAACCAGTACACCGCGAGTGATCTTAGCCCCAATGGAAGGGGTTGTTGATGATTTAATGCGTGAAATATTATCCGCTATTAATCCTTATGATTTAATGGTCACAGAGTTCATTCGTATTGTTAATCAAAAACTTCCTAATCGCGTCTTTTACCGTTTATGCCCTGAACTACTCAACCAAGGAAAAACGCTTTCAGGGACACCAGTCAGAATACAGTTATTAGGTCAACATCCACAGTGGATGGCGGAAAATGCCGTAAAAGCGATAGAACTAGGCTCACATGGCATTGATGTTAATTTTGGTTGTCCAGCAAAAATAGTCAATCGAAACAAAGGTGGGGCAGTATTATTACAATACCCTGAACAACTCTACCAAATCATGAAAGCAATAAGAGAAGCCGTCCCTAAAACACATGCAGTGACAGCCAAAATACGTTTAGGCTTTGAAGATAAGAGCCTTTTTTTAGAAAATGCGCAAGCTATTTATGAGGCTGGTACAACAGAAATTGCGGTACACGCTAGAAGTAAAGTCGATGGGTATAAGCCACCTGCCTATTGGGAATATATTACTCAAATTAAACAAGCTTTACCCATACCTGTAATTGCTAACGGCGAAATATGGAGCAAAAACGATGCATTTAAGTGTATGCAAACCACCCATTGCAACACTATTATGATAGGTCGAGGAGCAATTGCTTTACCTAACCTAGCCGCCTGTATTAAATCAGCAGAGCAGCCCTATGATTGGAAACAAACTTTATCCCTCATGCTAGACTATACGCAAAAAGAGCTAGCAGGTAGAAAAAGTGATTATTATCCTAGTCGCATCAAACAATGGTTTACCTATTTAAACCGTCAATACCCCGAAGCTAACCAGCTTTTTCGTCAGCTAAGAGTCCATAAAACAACTCACGATATTGTAAAAAACCTTAAAACTGCACACCAAGAATAATCAAGCAGCAAATGGAATACTGTAAAAACATGACTGAGAATTGATCTCAGTCATGTCTTCATTAATGTTAAGTCCGTAAACTCATTAAAAATGACACTCACTGACAACAAACAATGAAAACAGATAATATTGTGGATAAGCTATCCAAAATTGAAATAGATTTGAAAACACAAGCACAACGTTTTCTTCCTCATAATATGGCACACCTTAATTTACAAACCCATACAATATCTCAATCCATTCAATTAATGACTGAAACATTGGGTAAAAAACACCCTATTACTTTACAACTCATCCAGTTGGATGCTGCTTGGTGTCAATTAGAAATGGGCTTATATGGTCTGTGCTCAGATTGTGAAATACAAATCAATCATCAAGTATTAGAACAATTTCCCTTAAAGCAACGATGCAGCTCATGCGAAGAGAAGCATCTTCATTTAGCCCATAAGCGAAAACTTAGCCACTGTTGAACATTCTAAATACAGGGCTATTACAATACTATGCTCAAACACTCATATGATATGCCAAAAAGAGGGTTTAATTTAGTCCATTCACTATCAGACTCGACTCTCAGACATAGGAGAATATCATTTTGCCATCTATGTTTTGTCATTTTTTTTGATATTGACGCACAGCAAATAACACCCCTACTATAACCAGTCCTATCACAACAAACCAAGTCACTACGGCATAATGATGATAAAAATCCAATAAAAATGCTCGCTGATGATAAAGATAAGCAGGTGCAATACCAAAACAAAGTACCCAAAGTATCACAGCGAAAGTATTGCCCACTAAAAACGCCTTAAAAGGCATTTTTGCAATCCCGCAAGCAAGCGGCATCAGTTGCTTTAAGCCTTCAATAAATCGACTCATCATCAAACCCCAAATACCATAACGTTCAATGAATGAATGGCATTTATCAATGGTTTGTTTTGATAACCAGTTTTTTCGTATCAATATATGCTCACATTGAAGGCCAATCCAATAGCCACAGATATTCCCCAAAAAAGCGCTGCTCCCCGCAACAATCACAATAAGGGGTAAAGACATTTGCCCTAAAGATGACAAAATACTGGCCACCACTAATAATGATTGGCCGGGAGCCGGGATCCCAATGCCTTCAGCAGCAATCGCTAATGCCAAAAGCACATAACCATATTGATGTAATAAGGGGCTTAAGTCAGTGAGTAAATGTTCAATGGATAGCATAAAAACTCAAAAATAAAAACATGATACTGTCTATCATAACCTAATACTCATTTTTATCGCTCGAAATGGGTAATTTTTTAATAAAACATTCTTAATTTCAATTTAAGCTTAAGTTTAAAATAGCTACCAAAATACCACTAAAGTAAAAATAAACAACAATCCTGTTAATAAAGGCCAGTACAATAATTTAGGTAAAGCATTATCGGCATATTGAACAAAGCGAATATTCATTCCCCAACTAAATAAAATGGAATTAACTGAAACAATCAATACCATGGTATAAGCAATAATGAAAAAATATTCCATATAAATAAGTTCATTAGCACCAATATGAGAACGCAACTCAACATGTGCCAACAAAGCAACAAAAAACAAAGCAGAACAAGATGCAAGGACTTCAAGTGCATTAAACCCAATTAACCCAATACGACTCTCATCTCTTGAATTTGTGAGTAAGACGGCATATAGCATTAAAAGCACAATAACCACAGGAAATAAGTAAGAAACAAAAGGATCGATGACATTACGAACAATCTGAATATTATAATGTAATTCGGGAACATGCATTTTATTAGCTTTACTGTCTATTCCCAATGTCGAATTGTAATCATTAAATCGAATATCAAAAAATGACCTCTTAACTTGCCAACCAGAAATAGAAAAATCAGTTTCAAGTCCAGGACGAGTACTGGTATTTAAATTATCATAAGCGGGAGCATCTGGAATTAAAATAACATGTTTTCGGTAATCTTTTGGCCAAATTCTTAACCAAATATTCTGCTTATCAAAAGGATAAGTTTCATAATTAAAGTGACCTGATATTTTTACCCTGAAGCTCCAACCAATGGTTTGATAATCCCCTTCTTTATGATCATAAAGTTGATTCGTTTTACTCGTTATCGCATCAGGAAAAGATAGACCTTTTTCGATATTATAATGATTAAACAATAGATAACGCTGCCATACATAACCGGACATCACTAAGTTATTATCATCATCAATTTTTGTTGATTGAACCGTCATTCCTGTAGGAATAAAAATAGGAGGCTCTTTATGTTGCTCTAAACTGCTTTTACTATAATCCCTGACAAATGAGCGTAAACTTGCATCATTAGTGATCAGCATTGACCCTTTATCGGGCAATACCACGGTATCATCCTGAGATAACCAAAGGTATAAAATCGCAATAACAAAACTCAATGACAGAATAAGTGAAGAACTCCATAATCCCAATTGCAACTTTCTATTGCAGATCAAATTAAAAAACAATACCCAAATAAAGACGGTTAATACAGAAAAGAGCGTTAAAGCATAAGGATGGACTTTAACCCAACTTTGAAGTTCAGTAAGATGAACCAGCAGTTTATGATGAGAAAAAAACGCTTTTTCAATCACAACAGCAATCTTCCAATCCGTTTGCTGAATATCAAAAAGATATAAATAGGAAGGCACCCCAGTCAATTCATTAGCAATGAGCATAAAACGGCAGGTCTTATTGTCATGTTCACTATGACATTCTACTGACCTTCCATTTTTAAAATATTCCTTTAAAGTATCGCCATCTTCAGTAACAATACTAGGATAACGAGAATGATAAATTTGTTTATCATGTTGATCAAAGATAATGGCATATCCTTCATCCCCTAAATCAACAGAGTTAATTTCATCATAAAGACTGGTCACATCAATATTCACAAAAGAAAACCCAATTCTATTCTCATTTTGAATAAGAGGTATCACATCTCTCATCACCCAACGATTACTCTGCTCATCAAATTGGACAGGCAGCCACCCCTCTTTTATCTGTACAGCACAATGATACCAGTTTCCCGTTTCACATGAATGTAACTCATCTGCAGTATAATCATATAATAAATCAATTCGAGTCATTTCATAGCTATGATCTTGTTGCATCATATAAGGTGAAAATAATCGTAACTTATCATTAATACTATAAGGCTCAAATGCAGCCCCTATACCACTAAAGCCATCATAAATCGAGCCCACATTTTCAATAATACCAACGATATCTTGCTCAGATTGATCCTCTTTAGATAGTGCCTGACTCAACTCTCGGTTAACCAACTCCACTTTGAAAAAATGTTTTTCAATACTCTCTTGTATTTTGTGACTGTTCGACAGTAAATAACGACGGGTTTCATCATCCTGAATTTGGTTGACTTGCCAATTGGCGATAAAAAGCATTAAGGTGATCACTGTTATCATCATAGTGATGAGTAAACACACAGTGAATAAGCGCTTATTATGTAATCCATACTTTCGCCAATAAGCCAAAATAGCGCTCATTGTCATTACTCTTCCTCAACCTGCTTTACAAAGCCTTTTTGATATTGATACTGCATCATCCATACTTTATCACTAGCCTGATGATCTGTGCTTGAAAACGAAAGAGAAGAACCAAAGTCTATCTGCGACACCGACAAAGCTTCTAATGCACTTTTAATCCCTTCAGCATTAATCTCTTCCATGTATTGCTGTAGCGCTTCAATAAACAAATAAGCTGATAAATAGCCTTCAAAGCTTATCTCATTAGGCATCACATTAGGTAAAAACATATTTAAATCGCCTTTAAATACCTCCTTTATCACTGAAGTATGAGCAAGAAAAGGGACAACTTGAGTAATAAAAACACGATCACTAGACACAGCTAATTCATTGGATAACGCGGTGGCCCCACTAAAAGATAAATTATAAAACAGGGTGTGAGAAAATAAATTATAACTGTGATTAATAAACTTTGCCGAAGCAGCATAAGCACCAACAAGGATAATCGCTTTAGGAGGTTTAACTAAATCCAATAGCTGAATAATCGCCCCATCAACATCTACCGTATTTCGAGGATATCGAGTCACTGGTAATTCATCCATATGCGTAAAGCCATAATGAGTGAGTACCTTAGTCGCGGCATTCAGTCCTGCCTGCCCATAAGCATCATCCTGTAAGAAAAACGCAATTTCTCCAGGCTTAATGCCATTTTTAAAAATATGCTTAATGATAGCCTGCATTTCCTGAGCATAACTGGCTCTAAAATTAAAAATATACTCATCAGCAGGCTGATTACGCAATATTCCAGCTCCAGTATAAGGCGCATAAAACACACGTTTTTGTTGAGTGATATAAGGCGCTGTCAATTTAGCCGTTGGCGTCCCTACATTCCCTATAATGGCCAATACCTCATCTTGCATAATGAGCTTTTTAACATTCATCAAAGCCGCACTAGGTTGATAGCCATCATCTCGAGTGATCAGTTTAACTTCTCTGCCGTGTAATCCACCTAAACAGTTAACTTTGTTGAAGTAAGCTTGAACTCCATCTCGCATTGATTCACCTAAATATTGTACAGGACCGCTCAATGCTGTAGACATTCCTAACACGATTGGAGGCTTATCATTCGTTGGTAATTGGCATTCAGCAAAGGATAAGCTTGAAAAAGTCCAAACAAACATTAACCAGTGCACATGCTTTTCCATAAAAAATCACGCCTCAATCAAATACGCCCTGTAAGATTAAGACTAGTCCTCAAACAATGAAATACAAACCAAAGGATGAAAGGTTTTGGAATAAACACCTCTTAGAATTTAATTATACTGATATGCATTGACGAAAATTAAAAGATAGAAAATCACAATTAATCAAGTAATGCTTTTTCTTCTTCCCTTAAGGTCAAGACTTCAAAGCCATCTTCAGTCACTAACACGGTATGTTCCCATTGCGCCGATAACTTTTTATCACGAGTCACCACTGTCCAACCATCTTTCTTTAATTTGACCTTTTCTTTTCCTTGGTTAATCATTGGCTCAATCGTAAATGTCATATTCGGCTTTAAAATCACACCACTACCTTGACGCCCAAAATGCAACACCTGAGGCGCTTCATGCATTTTTCGCCCTATGCCATGACCACAATACTCCCTAACGACGCTATAGCCAAAATGTTCAACATATGCCTGTATCGCATGACCCACATCTCCAAGCCTAGCACCAGGTTTGACGCATTCAATGCCTTTCCACATCGCAGCATAAGTGACATCCACCAGCTGTCTCGCCAAAGGGCTGGCATTCGCTAACACATACATTTTACTTGAATCAGCGATAAAGCCCTCTTTCTCAAGTGTAATATCTACATTAATAATATCCGTCTGTTTCAGCTTATAATGAAGACTCGGTATACCATGACAAACCACATCATTCACTGACGTATTCAGTACATATTGATAGCCGTATTGACCTTTACTCGCTGGACGTGCTTGTAATTGATGAATAATAAAGTCTTCAACCTTATTATTAATTGCCATTGTCGTGATACCAGGCTGAATAAAATCATCAAGCATGGCAAAAACTCGCGCCAAAAGCTGGCCAGATTGCCGCATCAAAGCCACTTCATCCGCTGATTTAAGACAAATATCATTCATGAATTAAGTCTCCTAAATCCACTTGTTCCTTCTCAAGTTGCAATTTAATCAGTGACTGAAAAGTCATCGTCGGATTCAATTCTGCTAACATGCCCATTTTTATCCAAAACTCAGCTTGTGAGTTGATCGAACGAGACATCACTTGACTCGACTTTCTAATTTCTTCATGTAATACATCTGAAATTTTGACAATACCCATTACCCACACCTTACAATATACGCTATATATACAAAACATATATGATGTATATAAAGCTAGCAAGTATTATTTACTACAATGCTCCCTTAATTTCACCTGAACAGACGAAATAAATCTCAAATAAAAAACCTTATATTATAAAAAGCGCCATAAAAACCGTTTGAAATTTGTAACAAATTAACACTAAATGCTATAAAAATGATAAAAGTAATTAACACTAGAAAAAATCACACTTAAAAATTAACTTAATTTAATAATGAACCCACATTTTACATGAAAAAAAACGACTGTAATAAATAGATAAATTTCATTTGATCTAATATAAAATTAATTATCATTATAATTCCAGCAAAAAATCAACCTTGTATTAAAAAAACGAAGACAAATAAAAACACAAAAAAACAATCACTTATAAATGAATCACTAAAAAAACAAAAAATAGCGGAAATATTATTAACAACCTTAAGAAAAGCATCAATATTAATTGCTTTATTATTTACAGGAAAAGATAAATACCGTTATATTGATTATCAGACAATGAGTCATCATTTCAAATTGATGATATAGAAAAACCTAACAATATAATTAGCAATCAATAATAATAAGCATGGTCATATATAGAGTATTATTCAGTCACCCATAAATAATCTGTTATTAAATATTCTCTTATATCCATAGCTATCCAAATAACGATAATTGAAGTAAGAGCTTACAATGATAAAGACAAGAGAAAAGCATAAAATCTCACTATTTAGTGCTGTTTTACTATGCTGTACCTGTATGGTCGGTTCAGGTTGGCTATTTAGTTCCCAATTAGTCGCGCAAAAAGCAGGAAACTACGCCTTCCTATCTTGGATAGTCGCGGCGATTATCATCATTGGGATTGGAATGTGTATTTCCAGTGTTGTCTCAGATCACCCTCATCGAGGTGCAACCACTCGAATGAGCGCCATCAGTCACAATGCGACCTTTGGAATGCCTTTTGCCTTTGCAAACTGGTTCAGTGTTGCAGTTGTCATCGCAACAGAAGCCCAAGCAACAACCCAATATCTTGCGCCTTTTCTTGGTAAGGGTGTAATGCAAAATGGCGCACTCACTTTCACAGGAAAGTCAATAGGCATAGGACTACTCTGTATCTATTTACTCATCAATTGGTATGGATTAAAACTCCTCGCTCGCATCAATAATACCATTACAGTATTAAAAATCTTTACCCCCGTATTTGTTATCGCTATTTTATTAGCCTCTCACGTCGACATCAGTAACTTTACTCAAGTAAGCAATATTCATTATTCTCCAACGACCATTATCACCGCCATTGTGAGTTCTGGCATGATTTACGCGTTTAATGGCTTTCAGGTGGTGGCTTCTTTTGCAAGCGAAATAAAAAACCCTAAGAGAAATATTCCATTAACGATTTTAATATCCGTCGGCATTGTATTGGCCTTCTATTTATTATTGCAATTTGCTTTCATGGCAGCGATTCCGAAAGACATGCTTTCACATGGGTGGGCAGGTATAAACATGGCGTCTCCCATTGTCGGATTAACTATGGTCCTTGGGCTAAACTTCTTAACCCTATTGCTCCTGTCCGATAGTATTATCGCCCCTTCTGCTGTTGGATACACCTATCTCGGTACCTCTTCACGCATGCTCTATGCTATGTCCAAAGAAAAACAAGCACCCAGTTTCTTAAGCCGATACATTAATCCAAACAGAGGTTTTTCAGTCCCTTCTATGATGGTTAATTTCACCATTGCTGTGGCCTTTTTATTACAAGCTGAGAGTTGGGCAGGCTTGATGGTCATCGTCACTATGCTGCACCTTATTGGTTTTATGGCTGCACCTGTGAGCATGTCTGCGCTAAAACCCAAAACAAAACCCTTTGGCCTGATCATTTTTGTCATCATTACACTACTGATGATGACTGTACCTTCCCATGATATTCTATTGAGTAACTTAGTGATCACGGTGTTATCTGTAAGCTACATGATCATTAATGGCTTAAAACATGTTAAGGAAAGTCTCATTTTCGGCAGTCCAACACTGATTTTCTTTTGGTTGATCTATTTTAGTCACTCTATGATCATTGCCGCTATTTTAGCCATTGTATTCTTCCTGTTTGTTACGAACTCGCGTTATGTTGACACCTGTAAACAATTTAAAAATCGGCACAGAGAACATAATGCACCTACCCCAAAAATAAACAATACCAAACACGCGGCTCAGGTTTAAAGGTGATTTATGTCAGTTGCAATGCAGATTGTAACTGACATCACTCTGACTCCTAACATCACCGTGCCAAAAACAAACAAAGCACAAAATTTTAATTTAAGTCTCAGGTTTAAGCCCTAGCGCCCCATTTTACAACAATAAAGCTTATAACTGACATAACCCCATCAAAAATAGCTTGTGAAATAAAAACAGCTGCACCATACCAATTTCCACTGACTTTGTAATATTGTCAGCATTTACTTCAATTACTGCCATAATAAATTCATTACAGATCTCACATTTCGCCACTAATGTAACGAACATAAAAAATGCCTCATTCAAATACACCTAAATTATCGCTCTTTAGTAGTATTTTACTTTGTTGTACAAGTATGGTCGGTTCAGGCTGGTTATTCAGCTCACAACTTGTGGCCCAACATACTGGTAATTATGCTTTTATTACTTGGATCTTTGCCGCTTTATTTATTATTGCCATCGCATTATGCTTATCCCATATCGCCGCTAAGTACCCTTATCGAGGCATAAATGCAAGGATCACCGCCATTAGCCATAATGCCGTCTTTGGGATCCCGTTTGCCTTTTCTGCTTGGTTTGGTATTGCCATTGTCATTGCCACAGAAGCCCAAGCTTCTACCCAGTATTTAGCCCCTTTTCTGGGTGAGTTAATCATGGTGGATCGTAAATTAACAGGCATAGGAAAAAGCCTTGGAATAGCCTTTCTTTGTTTATACTTATTAATTAACTGGTATGGCATCAAACTCTTATCAAGGGTTAATAATATTATCACAGTACTAAAAATTTTTACGCCTGTGTTTGTCATCGCTGTTCTGTTAGCCTCCCATATTAATACCGATAATTTTACCCAAAATAATAATAATCATTATGGGGTCAGTGATATCTTTCCGGCCATAGTCTCATCAGGACTCATTTATGCATTTAACGGCTTTCAAGTTATTACAGCCTTTGCCAGTGAGATCCGTCATCCAAAGCGTAATATTGCACTGAGCATTGTGATCTCTATCATTATCATCCTGCTCTTTTATCTACTATTACAATTTAGTTTTATGGGTGCTATGCCCACCAATAAACTCACTCAAGGCTGGCAAGGCATTAATATGAGCTCACCTATTGTTGGACTCACTATAGCCTTGGGGTTACATTTTCTCACTCTATTGTTACTCATTGACAGTATCATTACTCCCTCCGCAGTGGGATATAGCTTTTTAGGAAGCGCTTCACGTATGCTTTACGGCATGTCAAAGGAAAAACAGGCGCCCCATTTTTTAAGTCGCCATATTCATCCCCAAAAAAACATTTCCATTCCGGCGATGCTAACTAACTTTTTCATCGCTTTAATATTTTTACTGCAAGCTGACAACTGGGCTCAGCTGATGGTCACAGTCACTATGCTGCATCTCATTGGCTATATGGCTGCACCTATCAGTATGGCTGCCCTAAGCCCACACACTAAAATATTTGCCTTTCCCGTGTTTATCATCACATCACTCATCATGTATACACTTCCCAATAAAGACATCTTGCTGGCAACGATCTTATTATCTATCTTGTCAGCAAGTTATATCCTTATACAAGGAAAGTCTCAACTAAAAAACAGCCTATTATTCAGCTCTCCTTTCGTCATTTTTCTTTGGTTATTATATGTTAACGAATCAATATGGGGACATATCATTATCACAGTGCTCTTTTTTGCATTAGTGACCCACTCCCGTTATGTCACACTTTGTCAGCAACATCAAAAACATCCTCAAACGATTAGCTAAGTGGGTAAACTCGCTTGATGCTCTTGTATTAACACAGCCATCTTCGTTTTTGCACGAGACTGAACATCAATCAATGACTCGGTAGATTTCATCGGTTCCACTATCTCATAATAACACTTCACTTTTGGCTCTGTTCCAGAAGGTCTTACAATAACCCGAGCCCCTTTTTCCAATTGATAAATCAACACATCACTGAGTGGAAGGGATAATAATTCTGTACTGCCATCAGCATTGAAACGCCTCGCAAGGCTTAAATCATCAATGGATAAGACGGTTAAATTAGCAATTTTTTCAGGTCGATGTTCTCGTAAATAAGCCCCAATATTAGGCTTACTCTCTTGCAGAGCAATACTGACTTGCTCATTAAGGTGAAAACCATACTTTTGATAAATATGATACAGCCTATTCCAAATAGTTTGCCCTTGACTGGCAAGCTCAGCCGTGAGTTGTGCAAAAGCCAATAATGCAGACAGTCCATCTTTATCTTTAACTGTCCCTCCTATGCAGTAACCTAAAGCCTCCTCATAAGCAAATAAAAATTGCCGTTCAGGCAAGCTTTCTGCCATCGCCACATTCATTAACCACTTAAAACCCGTTAAGGTAATACAGCAATGTCCATTAAAATCAGCGGTAATTTTAGCCAACAAACTCGAAGAGACAATAGTGGTACAGATCAACCTTTGCTGGGGAGGAGAAAAACTTAACAAATAATGCCCTAACAAGACGCCAACTTGATCACCTGTTAACATTTGATAATCATCATCACGCCTTAATGCCACAGCAAAACGATCGGCATCAGGATCGTTGGCACAAGCTAACATTGTTTGATGTTTTCTCGCCTGCGCTATCACTAAATCCATAGCACCTTTTTCTTCTGGGTTAGGAAAGCTCACCGTAGGAAAGTCACCATCTGGATCTCGCTGCGCTTTAACACTGTAGACGGCATCATAGCCCGCTTCTTTCAACAAGGCCTCTGCTAATTCCGCCCCAACTCCATGCATCGCAGTATAAGCTAAACGGACTAATGAGGGCTGAGTATGATTACTCAACTCAGGCGATTGTAATACCGCTTTTAAATACGTTTGATAAAAGGCTTCATCCAACTTCACAGCCTTATTTTCTTCAACATAGGTATGGGGTAATTGCATTAAAACAGGCTTCATTGCCGCTTCTTCAATACAAGTTGCAATACCAGTGTCATGGGGAGCAATGATTTGAGCGCCATTTTCCCAATACACTTTATACCCATTATATTCAGGGGGATTATGACTTGCCGTAATCACCACTCCAGCAGCAGTCTTTAAATGCAAAACTCCAAAAGCAATAAGAGGCGTAGGTGCCATTTTATGAGTAAGGTACACTTTAATGCCCATTGCCAATAACACACCGGCGGCATCTTGCGCAAACTGTTTCGAATCATGGCGGCCATCATAACCAATAATGACCCCTTTATTTTCAGCATTCTCAACATGCTGCTTCAAATATCTACCTAAACCTGCAGATGTTTGCTGGACCACTAAACGATTCATTCGCATTGGGCCCGCTCCCACTTTCCCTCTAAGGCCTGCCGTACCAAAGGCTAACCGACTTGAAAAGCGATTTAACAATTGCGACTCATCACCTATATCAATCAATTGCTGTAATTCTTGCCGCGTATGAGCATCACAATCCCATTCAAGCCATTGCTGTACCTTTTCCATTAATCTCGTATTCATCGTATTTATCCTTATCATATTATTTATCAAGCTAATGAAAACTATACCCATAGTGTAATAAATTGATGTAAAATATGAGCCGAAATAAAGCCATCTGTGTAATCTATGTCCGTCTCCAAGCAAGAAATTCACATTAAAATCGATAACCAACAACAAGACGGCCTAAAAACCCTTGCCGACACTGCCAACCTTTCACTTCAAACGCTTAAGAAATGTATGAAAAAAGGCGCAGTATGGTTAACAAGAGGGAAGCAGACCCAAAGGTTAAGGCGCTCTAAAACCCAATACTTAGCCGGAGACAAATTACACCTTTATTATAATGAAGATGTACTAAATGAAGCCGTCCCCACGGCAAAGTTGTTATTTGACGAAGGAGATTATAGCTTGTGGTATAAGCCCTATGGTATGCGATGCCAAGGGTCGAAATGGAGCGATCACACCACGATTCAACGTTTTGTCGAAACCCAAACAACGCCCAATCGCTCCGCCTATATTGTGCACCGATTAGACAGAGCAGCCACAGGACTCATTATTATTGCCCACAGTAAAAAAACTGCCGCCGCACTGGCCAAATTATTTGAGTTACGCGCACTAAAAAAATATTACCATGTCATTGTTGAAGGTGATATCCAAAACAGCACTCATATCGAGATGCCCTTCGATAAGTTAACACATAAAAAGCAGTTGACTATTGATACCCCCGTTGAGAATAAAAACGCTATTTCACATATTGAGCCAATAAAATACTGCTCGACTAAAAACCAGTCATTAGTCAAAGTCACCATAGAAACGGGTCGAAAACATCAAATTCGAATCCATATGGCCAGTATTGGCCACCCCGTCGTCGGCGACAGACTCCACGGGCATGCCAGCAGTGACAGTATTAACCTTCAACTTACCTCATGTTTTTTTGAATTTACATGTCCACTCACTCATCAAGTAAAACAATTTTTGTTACCGGAACATTTCAGACCGAGTCTGAAATAGCGCCTGAAACATCCGCTCTACTATGCAGCGACTAGGTGAATTTTAATCTAATATTAACTAAAACAGCTGATGATAAATTCACTATGGCCATCACCACCTACCCTTGGTTACTGGCTCTACCAAAAGTTGAGCTGCATATTCATTTAGAAGGTTCATTAGAGCCTGAACTTATGTTGTCGCTTGCCAGAAAGAATGGAATACAACTCCCCTTTAATACCATAGGTCAGTTATATGAAGCCTATCGATTTAGTTGCTTACAAGATTTTTTAAACATTTATTATCAAGCTACTCAGGTTCTCATCACTCAACAAGATTTCTACGATCTGACTTGGCATTATATTAAAAAATGCCAACAACATAACATTATTCATATTGAACCTTTTTTCGATCCTCAAGCCCATACTCAAAGAGGCATTGCTTTTTCAACTGTCATTAAAGGGATCGCTACCGCATTAACTGAAGCAAACAAGCATTTTGGCATAAGCAGTAAGCTTATTATGTGTTTTCTCAGACACTTAAATGAAAGCGATGCACTCAAAACCCTTAAGCAAGCCGAGCCCTTCTTAGACCTTATCACAGCGGTAGGCCTAGATAGCAGCGAAAAAAATCATCCACCAGAAAAGTTTACTCAAGTGTTTAGCAAAGCAAAATCCTTGGGGTTACTGACAGTGGCTCATGCTGGCGAAGAAGGTTCAACAACCCATATTTGGTCTGCCATTAATGCACTAAGCGTATCACGCATTGATCACGGCATAAAAGCCATCGAAGATCCTAAGCTCATTCGTTATTTAGTTGACACTCAATTGCCCCTCACAATATGCCCTTTATCAAATGTCAAATTGGCTATTGTCCCCGATATGTCAAGACACTGTATTCTTGATTTGTTAGAAAAAGGTGTATGCGTGACCGTCAATTCTGACGATCCAGCATATTTTGGCGGCTATTTAACCGATAATTTTTACGCTCTCAGCCAATCTTTACATCTCACCCAAATACAAACTCATAAACTACTTGTTAACAGCATTCACGCCAGTTTTGCAGAAAACCATCGAAAACAAGCCATGCTAGCGCAATTAACACACAGCCTTAATGCTAATAAACATGATCTTTTATGATTTTTCCAGCAGTATAAACTTAGCGATATGAGTGAAACCTAAGCTTTAATGAGCCACGAACAGTGACTCATTCTGATTACAATATCCGATTATCTAAAGGCAGCAATAGCATTAGTGACCAAACTCAAGGCTTTTTGTGCATCGGCATCACTGCGACCACAAGCATAACCAGATATGCATATACGATCAGGATCAGAAAATACTGCTAACTGATTGGTCGTGTTAAATTCATGAGGGTACCCCATGATTGTCGAAAATTCATAATCGACACCATAACCCACACCATAATCATACACACCACCAACAGTGCCTTGTTTTACTGAGTGACCTAGACCCATGCCTGATGAATCCCCAGTTTTTTTACTCACAGGTGATTCCCAGGAAGTTGATTTTATTTGGGAACTTTCATGGCATTGT
>NZ_CANLZC010000054.1 GCF_947495455.1 uncultured Shewanella sp.
CATGAAAGTTCCCAAATAAAATCAACTTCCTGGGAATCACCTGTGAGTAAAAAAACTGGGGATTCATCAGTCACGGGGATAGTTAAAATAACTATATAAAAAAAGGCGCCTTCTCAAAACTCACCCCTTTTTTATCTTTCTCAGACAAAAGGGGAGCATCGCTGAAAGGCCAGTTAATATTAAGGCTGGGGTCATTCCAACACAAGCTCACCTCAGACTCACTGTGATAATAATCAGTGCATTTGTACACGCATTCTGCAATATCACTCATCACATAAAATCCATGGGCAAAGCCTTCTGGGATCCAAAGTTGACGTCGATTTTCTTCAGATAACACTTGCCCCACCCAATGCCCAAATGTGGTGGAGTCTTTTCGCATATCCACCGCCACATCAAAAATTTTTCCACTTATCACCCTGATGAGTTTCCCTTGAGTTTGCTCAGTTTGATAATGCAAACCTCTTAACACGCCACGCTGTGAACGAGAGTGGTTATCTTGAACAAATTCTCTATTGGCGACTCGATCATTAAAAATATCTTGTCGCCAGGTTTCCATAAAAAACCCCCGTTCATCGCCAAATAGCGCTGGAATAATCACTTTCACATCTTCAATTTGAGTATTAATCACTTGCATTATTGATACTGACTCTCCATACGCTGCATTATCACCTTAGGCAAGGCCTTAGACCAATCACTCATTTCGATACCAAAATTCCGCTTAATTTTGGCGCAATCCAGTGTTGAATTTGCAGGACGATTAACATTCGATGGATACTCTTGGCTTGAAATTGGCACTAAACGAGGGATTTTATCTATTATTTTGAGTGCATGTGCTTGCTTAAAAATCTGCTGAGCAAATTGATACCAAGTCACATAAGGAAAGCATGAAAAGTGATAAACGCCCCAATGACGTCTTTCTAATTGCTGACATTGCATCAAGATATGCAGGATAAGATTGGCAAGATCCCCCACATAAGTGGGCCCACCACGTTGATCATCGACAATGCTGAGTTCATCACGATCCCGTGCTAATTTTAGCATAGTACTCACAAAGTTATTGTCCTGCTCACTGAATAACCAAGCAGTACGAATAATAATGTGCTTAGGGCAAGTGTGAATGATGGCCGTTTCACCCGCGAGCTTGCTCTTACCATAAATATTTTGAGGGTAAGCGGCGTCATTTTCTTCATAAGCATGCTTATTTTCCCCGTCAAATACATAATCAGTCGACATGTGAATAAGTATCGCCCCTATATCCTTTGCGGCTTGAGCTAATAAAGCAGCCCCTTTATGATTCACATCAAAGGCTATGTCTTGTTCCGTTTCTGCTTGCTCAACGGCGGTGTAAGCGGCAGTATTAACAATGACATCAGGGCGACATTGATCCATAATATGATTAATCGCGAGCGTATTGGTAATATCGCATTCTGGTATATCGATAACATCAAGTGTAGGGCTCAATTTTAACAACCTAAAAAGGTGACTCCCTAATTGCCCCTTTTTGCCAACCACTAACACTCGCACAAGCGCACCTTATCTTTTTTTGTCGTATAAGATACCATATTTAAAATACACTGCTCCGTTTGCGCTTCAACTTGCTGAATAAAGGAAGACACCGCTTTTAACTTTTCATGGGTCCCCATATCAAACCAGCTTACATCAGGGCCCAATAATTCCATTGTTAATTCACCACATTCCAGATACATCTGAATAATGGAAGTGATTTCAAGCTCCCCCCTTTTTGATGGCATCACCCTTTTTGCAAATTCAACGACGCGCCGATCAAAGCAATAGAGCCCCGTAATAGCCATATTGGATATCGGGCAGGCAGGCTTTTCTTCAATTTCTATCACTTTGTTAAATTGATCCAAACTTGCAATACCATAATGCTGAGGGTCATCGACCTCATAGCCAAACACGGTCGCTCCAAAGCCTCTTGCTGGATTAAAAAAATTTTTGCGTGTTAACTCATTAAAAAGTGACGGGCCATAAAAGAAATTGTCACCCAATATTAAACATACGTTGTCATCACCGATAAAAGATCCTGCGATAATAAAAGACTCTGCAATCCCTTTAGGCTGCTCCTGAATAGCATACTCAAGTGATATACCAAAGCGTTTCCCATTACCCAGTAACTGCTGAAATGCTGATGCATCTTTGGGGCGGGTGATCAACAATACCTCTTTTATTCCCATTTTCACTAAAAAAGATAAGGGATAAAGTATCATTGGATTACCATTAACCAATAATAATTGCTTAGAAATAAACTGAGTCAGAGGATAAAGCCGCGTACCAGCTCCGCCTGCTAAAATAATGCCTTTCATTATTTATTCACATTGCTTTTACTGCAGTGCTGTTATTACAATCACTACTACAATCATTACTGTAATTGTTACAGCATTGATGAGAGAGTCTCTGCTCATGTAAATCAACGGGACTCACATTTGCATTTTTCATGCGATTACACCAAGCTTGATTATCCACATACCACTTAACGGTTGACCATAATCCGGCATTAAAATCTGTGGTTGGCTGCCAATTGAGTTCATTTTTGATTTTTGTAATATCGACGGCATAACGGACATCATGGCCCGCCCTATCATCAACATGACAAATTAAATCACGGTAGCATGCCAGTCCATTTGGCTTAGTCGGCACCAACTGCTCTAATATGTCGCAGATGCTATTGATCAATTCGATATTTGACTTTTCCGTTTCCCCCCCTATGTTATAGGTTTCACCGACTTTTCCTTGCCGCAAAATACGATATAAAGCTTTTACATGATCAGTGACAAAAAGCCAATCTCGCCTTTGTAATCCATTGCCATACACAGGCAGAGGCATGCCGGCAAGGGCGTTAGATACCATAAAGGGGATCAACTTTTCAGGAAATTGATAGGGTCCATAATTATTGGAACACTGGGAAAGCAACACAGGCAAACCATAGGTACGATGCCAAGCACGCACTAAATGATCGCTAGCCGCTTTTGATGCCGAATAAGGGCTACTAGGGGCATAGTTAGACACTTCAGTAAAAGGCTCGGACATTGCATCCAAATCACCATACACTTCATCGGTTGAAACATGATGGAAACGAAAGCCCTCTTTCTTATCGCTTTTTAATTGCGCCCAATAGTGTCTGCTCACTTCGAGTAAAGTAAAAGTGCCCATAATGTTAGTTTGCATAAAAGTCGCAGGCCCGTCTATTGAACGATCAACATGACTTTCCGCCGCTAGATGCATTACCGCATCAGGCTGATGAACCTCAAAAATTTCCTTCAATACGGTTCGATTACAAATATCAGCCTGAATAAAGCAATAGCGATCATTACCTTTCACTTGCTCCAAGGAACATAAATTCCCCGCATAATTCAACTTATCGACATTGATGACGCAATTTTGCGTCTCTTCAATCAAATAGCGGATAAGCTCAGAGCCGATAAAACCTGCACCGCCTGTTACTAACACTTTCATTTTCCGACCACTATACACTCAACTCATTCAATTTTAATGAATACTAAAAACCCAAAGAACCTTGAGTTTTCTTCACTTAACGCTTATCCCTCTTTAACTTCTTTCTCTTTAACTTATCTCTCTTTAATTGGACGCTAAGTCTACCTTTATCTAGGAATGAAAGCTATTAGAACACGCCTTAATGTTTCAGTCATAACATGGTGGCAATAATTAAAATAAAAAACGCATAAAAAAACGGCTAGCAATCTATCATCGCTAGCCGTTTTGTTTTTTAAGAGCACATAACATTTATCATAAAAACTTTATAATGAATGTTAGAGAATTACACATAGAGAATTACACAGATAGAATATGATTAAGCTCCGTTTTGAACTGAGCTCCTAATATCTCATCACGTAATCCATACTCAACAAAAGCTTTCATGTAACCTAACTTATCACCACAATCATGAGACTGACCAGACATATGAAACGCTTCTACATTGTCAATTTCAATTAATTTATCAATGGCGTCTGTTAATTGGATCTCATCACCCGCCCCCTTGGGCGTATTGGCCAATAAAGGCCAAATTTTACTTGATAAGACATAACGCCCCACCACAGCTAAATTAGAAGGCGCAAACTCTATGTTGGGTTTTTCAACCATAGTATTAATGATCGCGGAGCCACCTGCTTTTAAAACCACATTATTGCAATCCGCAATGCCGTATTTATGCACTTCACTCATAGGCACAGGCTCAACCATTATCTGGCTGGATTGCGTTTCTTTAAAACGAGCAATCATAGCCGCTAAATTATCCTCTGATTGATCTGCAGTATATTCATCTAAAATCACATCAGGCAGTACTACCGCAAAAGGATTATCACCAATTAAAGGTTTAGCGCACAATACTGCATGGCCTAAGCCTTTAGCTTCACCTTGGCGTACATGCATAATAGTCACATCTTGTGGGCAAATAGACTGAACTTCTGCCAACAATTGCCTTTTAACACGTTTCTCTAATGTCGACTCCAATTCATAGGAAGTATCGAAGTGATTCTCAATAGCATTTTTACTGGCATGAGTCACTAATACAATTTCTTTCACCCCCGCGTTCACACACTCATTCACTATATATTGAATAAGTGGTTTATCGACAAGGGGTAACATTTCTTTCGGAATGGCTTTGGTTGCAGGCAACATTCGAGTACCTAAACCTGCAACAGGAATAACAACTTTCATTTATTTACAACCTTGTCTATTAAGAAGCAACTAACTCTAATGGCTTTTCATCTACCTTAGTTGAACACCAAACTAAATCACCTATATTATCTGTGGGGTTAAACCCTGTTGGCGCAATCAATAGAATATCCCTAATATCTTGATGTCTTAGTTCATGGCAAGCCGAATCTAACTCATTCAATATCTTTGATAAATCCTTCCAAGATAAATGAGCTTCGTGAGCTGTCATTATACGTTCATGCTCTGTACCTGTAACGTCATCACCTATGAGTAATTCTTCATATAACTTTTCACCAGGCCTTAAGCCACTAAACTCAATTGATATTTCCCCCTCGGGGTTAGCATCATTTTTCACTTCATAACCACTGAGTCTTATCATTTTCTCAGCTAAATCGACAATTTTAACCGATGCCCCCATATCAAGAACAAAAACGTCTCCCCCTTTTCCCATGGCACCTGCTTGTATGACTAATTGCGACGCCTCTGGAATAGTCATAAAAAAACGCGTTATTTCAGGATGGGTGACAGTAACGGGGCCACCTGCTTTTATTTGTTTTCTAAAAAGAGGTACCACAGAGCCTGACGAACCTAATACATTTCCAAAACGAACCATACAAAAACGAGTAGAATGTCTTTCTTTAGCTAGCGCCTGTAGGCAAAGCTCAGCCATGCGCTTAGTTGTCCCCATTATATTGGTTGGACGTACAGCTTTATCTGTTGAAATTAATACAAAGGTTTCTACTTTCGCTTCAATGGCTGCTTTAGCTGTATGAAGTGTACCAAATACATTATTACGGATCCCTTCAACAACATTATGCTCAACAAGGGGCACATGCTTATAAGCTGCAGCATGATAGACTGTTTGGACAGAAAAAGTCTTCATCACAGTCTGAATTCTATTTTTCCCTTGCACTGAACCTAGCATAGGAAAAACATCAATAGATAAATTATGATCACTAATATAAGTCGTTAATTCTTTTTCTATTGAATATAATCCAAACTCTGATAATTCATATAAGACTAATTTATTAGGTTTAAGTTTAATAATTTGACGACACAATTCAGAGCCAATAGAGCCTCCCGCACCTGTGACCATTACCACCTTATTTTGAATATTGGCCGATAATAAATCTGCTCTTGGCGAAACAGGTTCCCTACCTAATATGTCTTCGATTTCAACTTCTTTAACATCACTATATAACTTATTCCCATCCACTAAATCTGCTGTAGCCGGAATGGTTAATACTTGTACAACCAAAGGTTCCAGAGACATTAAGATTTCTTTTCGCCTAGTGTGCGAAACTGTCGGTAAGGCAAGTAACACTTTAGTTGCGGATTTTTGGCGTATGAGCTTTCTTATAATTGAAGGTGAATGAACATGAATACCCTGAATGACACTGCCATGGGTTGCTTTATCATCATCGACAAATGCAAAAGGGTAATATTCTTTGCTCTGCATTAGCGATGTCACTAATTGCCGACCACTGACACCCGCTCCATAAATGATAACAGGCTCACCTTCCCGCTTCATACCTGAGCCCACAATGGCCCTGATAGTTAATCGAGAGCCGCCGACAAAACCTAAAGCAAATACCCCATAAATAATAGGCACAGTTCTCGGTAGACCAAATTCAGCGTAATAAGCCATAAAAATAAGGCTTATTGTCGATACGATCACACCTAATAAAATAGCCGTCAAGGCTTGAAGCCCCATGTAACGTAAAACCGCACGATATAAACCAAGTTTCGCGAAAATGAATACACTTATAGGGCAAACTAACGTAATCAATAACCAATAATCGGCATTAGTAAAAACAGAAAAAGATTCCGTTCTCACTAATAAAGCCAGCCAAAATGATAAGAATAAACTCAATGAGTCTATTGCAGTGCTCACACCTCTTTTTTGCATTCGATTTAACGAAAATAAAATTTGCAAAAAATCCATTTATAGCTCCAAAAACGAAATAATTTTTATGAATAGCTAATTTTGCGTGCAATTTTCAAGAATTTAGCAATTAGCAAAGTGAGGAATGAATTTAATCGGACCCAAATAAATCTCGCGTATAAACTTTATCACTCACATTCTGTAATTCTTCTGCCATACGGTTAGATATAATTACATCACATTTATTTTTAAACTCTTCAAGATCCCGAATGACCTGAGAATGAAAAAACTCATTCTCTTCAAGCGTAGGCTCAAAAATGACAACTTCGATTCCTTTAGCTTTGAGGCGTTTCATAATCCCTTGAATAGAGGAAGATCTAAAGTTATCTGAGCCTGACTTCATCACTAAGCGATAAACCCCGACAATGCTTGGTTCACGTTTTAAAATAGAGTCGGCAATGAAATCTTTTCTGGTCGTATTGGCATCCACAATGGCTGCTATAATATTGTTCGGAACATCGGCATAATTGGCTAATAGTTGCTTAGTATCTTTTGGTAAGCAATAGCCACCATAACCAAAAGAAGGGTTATTATAGTGCTGACCAATTCTTGGGTCTAACCCCACACCTTGAATAATTTGCTGACTATTAAGTCCATGAGATTCAGCATAAGAATCTAACTCATTAAAATAAGCCACTCGCATGGCTAAATACGTATTAGAAAATAACTTAACGGCTTCAGCTTCAGTTGAGTCAGTTAAAAGAACTTGAATGTTATCTTTTATTGCTCCTTCTACTAATAAATCAACAAAAATCTTTGCACGCTCTGAACGCTCACCGACAACAATTCTTGAAGGATGAAGATTATCGTACAATGCTCGACCTTCTCTTAAAAATTCAGGTGAAAACATAATATTCTCACACTGAAGAGATTCTTTAATTTTTGCGGTAAAACCCACTGGCACTGTGGACTTTATGACCATGACAGCATCAGGATTAATTGACATAACATCCTTAATGACCGATTCAACGGATGAAGTATTAAAATAATTTGATTCAACATCATAATCGGTTGGAGTGGCAATAATCACAAAGTCAGCATTTTTATAAGCTAACTCTTTATCTAGAGTAGCCCTTAAATTAAGATGTTTTGTCTTTAAAAAATCTTCTATTTCAACATCACTAATAGGTGATATTCTGTCATTCAATAAATCAACTTTTTCAGCAATGACATCTACTGCAATCACTTCATTATTTTGCGCCAATAATACAGCATTTGATAAACCAACGTACCCTGTCCCTGCTATAGCAATTTTCATTATTATTTAAATTCCAAACTATTTATAAAACTCTTTATACCAATTGACTAAATGAGCTACGCCTTCTTTAACTCCCACTTGAGGTTTATAAGCAACAGCATCAAATAAATCTTGAGTATCAGCATAGGTTTGATACACATCACCAGGCTGCATTCCACGAAAATTTTTCTTAGCTTCAATTCCTAGCTCAACTTCAATAGCCTCAATAAACTCCATTAAGTTGATTGGACTACCATGTCCTATATTATATATTCTATAAGGAGCAGAACTTGAAGCTGGACTTCCTTGCTCCACATTCCATTCAGCATTGCTTGAAGGAATAACATCGGCAATACGCACAACACCTTCTACAATGTCATCAATATAAGTAAAATCACGCCACATATCGCCATTATTATTAACATCTATTGGCTCGCCCTTCAATATTTTTCTAGTAAAAATAAAAGGCGCCATATCAGGTCTCCCCCAAGGACCATAAACCGTAAAAAACCTTAGTCCGGTTGTAGGAATGCCATACAAGTGTGAATATGAATGCGCCATTAACTCATTGGATTTTTTGGTCGCAGCATATAAAGATACAGGATGGTCGACAGAGTCTGATGTCGAAAATGGTGTTTTACTGTTTAATCCATATACTGAACTAGACGATGCATAAATTAAATGTTTAACATTATTATGCCTACATGCTTCAAGAATATTCAAATGCCCAACTAAATTTGAATCGGCATAGGCAATAGGGTTTTCAATCGAATAACGAACTCCTGCCTGTGCTCCTAAGTGAATTACTCTATCAAATACATGTTTTTCAAATAAAATATCTAATTCAATTTTATTTGAAAAATCCATATTAATGAATTTAAAACTTTTATTCTCAATTCGTTTTAATCTAGAATATTTTAAATTGACATCATAATAGTCATTATTATTATCTATTCCAATTACAACATGACCTTGAGAGGTTAAAATTTCTACAACCCGACTTCCAATAAAACCTGAAGCTCCTGTTACTAAGTATTTCATATTTTATATAGCCCTATTTAACTGCATCACCACTACCGCTACCAGTAGCTGTCATAACAATATATTTAAAATAGCCTTTAATCGTTAATGAATCGATCATTTTACGATCAATGCTAGCTAATAGTTCTGGTGTTGACATGTCGATATTACTTACTTGAGCCAACCCCGTGATGCCAGGTAGGACATTATAAACTCCCAGAGCCTCTCTCTCCTTAATAAGTCTATCTTGATTAAACAAATTAGGTCTAGGACCAACGAGACTCATTTCACCTTTCAGAACATTAATAAGTTGTGGCAATTCATCAATTTTAGTTTTACGTAAGAAAAAACCTAATTTAGTTATAGATGTATTACTTGCAAGATGACTAGCAACAGACTCTGTTTCAACTGACATGGTCCTAAACTTTATCAATTGAAATGGTTTTTGGTTACGACCAACACGTGTTTGAACAAAGATCGGAGAACCTGTATCGAAAGCACCTATAACTATCACAATTAACAATACTGGCCATAAAAATAAAAGGCCTAAGAAGGCCGCTAAAAAATCTAACACTCGAATCATCATTTACTCCTTGAAAGAAAGTTCATAGCCTGCTTCATTGTATATGGTGCTCTCCAACCTAGTACATGTTGAAGATTAGAAGAGTCGACTTCTAGATTACCCACCAATAGCTGTATCTTCGAAGACTTATTAATGAATAATCTACCCAAGAGCTTCATGAATATAACAGGAACAGGAATTTGAATTAATTTCTGTCCAACACCGGCAGCTATTTCATTGGTGAATTCTTTTATTGAAACCGATTCGCCATCTGATGCTAAAAAAGTATTCCCTGGAGCTTTGGGGTGACTCGCACACGTAAATAGTAAATCACATAAATTTTGCACTGAAATAAAACTACGCTTATTATTCACTAAAGCAAAAGGTAAAAATGGGATTTTATGAATTAACCGAACCAAAGAACCAAAATTTCCTGGAGCATCAGCCCCATACACTAAAGTAGGCCGAACAATAACAACTTCTATACCTGTATCCTCAGCTAAGTTATTGAGTGCAAGCTCAGCATCATACTTAGAACGCGAGAAAGCATTGTGTGGATTTGGAATTGAATTATTAGAAAATGGAGTGTCTATGGTAGTAGCTCCATTTACACCAATAGAACTAACAAAGACAAAACGTTTTACACCAGCATTTGCTGCTTCTCTAGCCAGATGTAAGGTTCCAGATACATTAACTGCCTGATAATCCTCTTCACTGAATAAATGATTATGAGCAAGACCAGCAAGATGAATTATTGTATCTATATCATTAAAAACGCCACTCCAATTAGTATTCTCATCAAGATTAGTGATTAAATGTTCTGAACCATGCCTTACTTTGTTCGAATTCCTGACAACACATCTTTTTATAGGATAGTTACTTGAAAAAAATGAACCAATAAAACCAGAACTTCCTGTTAAAAGAATGTTCATAGTATAAACCTAAAACACTGCATAACTCACACTTCCTTTAGAAATAACTAGATTGTTATCATTCATTATTTTTTATTCCATCAACTCTATAAACTATTAGAACTGAATAAAAAGTTATATACTGCTAAAGAAATCAATCCTGTAGACAAGACAAATATTTATTAATAACAATTTTTTCATCAAATTTAGCTTCAGCTTTAAAGCGACTATTATTCCCCATAACAAGACGCGTCTGAAAATCCATCTGAATAAATTTATCTAAAGCTAAAACTAAACTATCAAGACATTTCGGTTCACACAAAAAACCATTATAATTATCAGTCACAGCATCTCGACAGCCAACACTATCAGTCGTAATAATAGGCTTACCAAGTGCAGCAGCTTCAAGTAAAGAGCGCGGCACCCCTTCACGATAATAAGATGGCAAAACAATACAACTTGCTTTTTCCATTTCATTCTCGACATTATCAGAAACACCTAGATAATTAACAATACCTTCAGAGGTCCATGAATCCATTATTTCCTGAGACACCGCCGAGGGGTTATCACTCTCAATAAAACCGAGTAAAGAAAACTCAACATCAGAACCATAGCGTGACTTGAGTATTCTTGCTGCATCAACATAGTATTTTACGCCCTTGTCATAAAGCATTCTTGCAACTAATAAAAAAACAAGTTTATTACTTTTACTACTATCAACAGATATAGATGGCCTAAATCTTTCCAAATCAACACCTGAACCAGGAAGCATTTTCACTTGACTTTCTTTGCAAATCCCATGTTCCAGAAACAAATTTTTGTCATCATGATTTTGAAAAAATATTACATCTGCTTTATGCTGAGTAAATTTATACATAGTTTTAATTAACTTTGAGATGAAAGTTTCACGAATAAAAGCAACTCCTAACCCTGCAATATTATTAATGATTTTTGCATTACAAAAATACGAAGAAAATGTACTATAAATATTATTCTTAGGTGAAAAATTTAAAATATAATCTGGTTTAATCTTATAGTATATTTTGCATAATCTCATTATGACTACTAAATCACTAAAAGGGTTAGTACCAGATGCATCAATGTCTACGTTTATATATTTACAACCAAGTTCAACTAACTTTTCAGTATAAGAATCTGATTTCGTAACAATGTAAACATCAAAATCATTCTTCAATAGTGTTTTTATTAAATTGCGTCTAAAGTTATATAAAGACCACGAAACATTTGAGCTTAAAACAACTTTCGTCATCATTTTTCCTAGTAATGCACCAAAATACAAGCCATACCTAGATAAATACTATTTTATTAGCTATGCTTTAATATCAAACTATCTCTTTTTTGTATTAGTGTTGTATTGGCAGGAACGTCTTTAGTTACGACCGAACCTGCAGAAATTATAGCATTATCACCAATACTTACTCCTTTGAGTACTATAACACCACAACCTATCCAAACTCCCTCCCCCAACTTAATACCGTCCACCACAAACTCATTTCTAGACGTACGACCATTTTCCACTACATGATCATGATCGTAAAACAAAACATTTTCAGCTATCATACAACGATTACCGATAGAAATAGCTTTCTTACAATTAATACTAACCCCCCTATTTACGAATACATTACTTCCGATAATCAATTCACCACCATTTATATTAACAGAGCAATTGTTTCTAAAAGTTGTTTTTTTTCCTACAATGAAACTTCCACTCTTGATAATCACACGACTTGGCAATACACTATATAAATAATCATACTTCACAGACCCGTAATAAATAAGCTTATAAAAAAAACTAATAATAATAGAAATCAGTCTCTCAAATACTTTTACCATCTAGTTTATTCCTTTGCTAAAAACAATTTTCAAAAACAAAAAAAGTATATTTAAATCTAGATATTTAATAAATGATAGTTTAAATTTCTTATTGTTTTTCCAATATTCATATCGTAGTAAGTGAAACCTTCTTTGAGAAACAGTCATTTTGGATGAGTGTTTCTCAAAATAGTTTATGAGTCCTTTTAATTTATTATTTGAAGTTGTTATTCTAGGAGAATCATGATCTATAAACAAATTATATGTATTCTCACTAAGCCTATAGCAAACACCATAATTCTCAATCAGTCTAACCCAAAGATCTATATCTTGAGCAGAAGTTAAATTTACATCAAAACCATTTACTTTCATTAATCTATCACGTTCAACAAAAATTTGATTTCCAATACAGTTATACCATAATGCATTACACAGTGTAATAACTTTATTCTTTCCATTAAATAAGTTATAAGACTTATTTTTTCCCACTACCTTGATATCTGAGCAAAAAAAAGAGTATTTATCATCATAATAATCTACAAATTTGCTTATTCTATCAACATCAAAACTATCGTCATCATCTAACCCTGTTATAAACTTCCCACAAGCAAGCTTAATTCCTTGATTACGAGTAAAGCAAGCCCCCATATTAGTATCATTGCAACGATAAAAAATAGAAATTTTTGGATTATTAATAATAAATTGTTTTACTATGTCAGCTGTATTATCTGTTGATGCATCATCACTTACAATAATTTCAATATTGCTATAACTTTGATTAATGACTGACTCAATAGCTCGAGTAAGTAATAAACTTCTATTATGAGTACAAATAATAATGCTAACTAATGGTTTCATTAAATTTAGACCTTTTAAATTTAGATTGCAATGCTGAAAAAAAAGTAACCAATGACATTACCAATATAAAAACTTTTAATGTACCAAGACAAAATGTTATGTCTACTCTAAATGCATAAAAAACATTGTAAACTAAAAAAGGAAGCGAAAGAATTATCAGCTTACTAGGTCTGAATAAATACCTATAATTAATATAAGTTAAAAACATAAAGAAAATTATTAAAAAAGTAATAAAACCAAATATACCTGAAATAGCTATTATTTCACCATGAATAGAACTGGCAAGTCCGAAATGTATATTATGAATTTTAGCCAAGACTGCAGAATATCTAATATACTCTGTCCCTGAAATTTGTTCAAAAATTTCTCCCATACCAGGAACTATACTAAACAATCTATGAAAAAAATATCCAGTTCCAAGAGTAACTTCATTCACTATTGTCATATTAAAATTATAAGCAACGGCATTAGGATCAACAATAATTAAACTGACAATATCCAATAAACTAACATCTTTGTATATATCAACCACTATTCCAAAATCAAAATTTTTGATATATTTATATGTTAATTTAAAAATAGCCAAAAAAGCAACAACGAATAATAATAAAAACCCTTTTTTATATTGCTCCAAAAGTTTAAACTTCTTATTTCTACATGAGAATAATAAAATAGTTAAAATGGCAATCACAATATTAGATCTTGAACCAACATATAAAGAAAAAGTTAGAAGTAAAGAACAAATAACAAACATTACTGCACTTTTATTAATATAAGATAAAAGTAAAGAGCAAGTGATGAACCATATTCCTAAACCATAAATAGCAGTATTTTGAGTAGCAAGGTTAGTTTTATCCGAATTGAGTAAATTACCAATTCCAGCTATGTATATCCCTACTAAAAATATGATAGTTGAAATAGAAAAAAATAATTTGACTAATTCGCGATTCATACTATCTATCACAACGACTTTACTTTTTGATAAATAAAAATCAAAAAAAATGATATAACTAGTTAGCAGGATAAAGTATATATTTATATATAAATATGTTTCAGATGAAATTTCACCAGAATAAAGAAAACCATAGATATTAATACTGCCAACCAAAAATGGAGAAAAATAAAAAATAGAGGATAATGTTAACAGTGAAAAAATATCAAAATATCTTTTCTTAGAAAAAATATAACTCAATAATAATATGACAATAAAACATAAACTATAATAACTAAAGGAGATCATCTAACAACTCCATTACGTCAAGGTAACCACTTACATTTTCAAAATACTCAGAACCAGCCAATGGGATAATTGCTACATTACATCCCATCAGCTTTGCTTCTATCAAGGCTGTTGAAAAAACACCTATGACATACTCACTTTCATACAATAATTGATGAATATTTGTTGACTTTACTAATGTAATATTATCTATTTTTTTCAGCTTTTCAATAAATTTATTATCCACATTATACTCTGATGGATGTAACTTATATTGAATATTATATTTTTTAAAATGTGAGATATGTTCTAAAATAAATTTGGCAATTGAACTTGTATGCACACCTTGAGAAATAACTGTAATTGTCATACTTATCTTTTTACTAGTACTAATGTATTTATCCAACAAGTTTTGATATGGATAATCAACAATAGCATTTAATATTTTACAGTCGGAATGGAATGATGCACCTAAATTCCATTCATTACCCCAAATAAGCATTTGATTAGGAAATATATGATCTTCAGGTAAGTAATTGCATTGAGGAAAAGAATACCCTAAATGATATTTGCTAATAATGCCATGCTGAATCTCTCTAACATTTAATCCTATTTCTTTAGCTGCGCCGACAAAGTCCCCACGACCAGAATAAGGTGTTACTATATCAAAGCTTTTTGCATTAACTTTAGTAAGGATATACTTAATACATTTTTTTCGAAAAGTATAGCGTGAAATGTACTTTGAAAAATACTTAAGTAGATCAAATTTTAAACCTAAATTATTATAAATTTCAGACTCAATTTTTTTTACAATCTCTCTAGTATCACTATTAAACTTCGTGGGAAACAATATTGATTTTGCCCCTGCTAACGCCAACAACCAACTTAGATCAATAGCATCATTAAGATCATCATTTTTATCAAAATCCACACCATGTGGTAACCTTAAAGATAAAACTTTTGTATCCTTTATAATAGCTTTTCTTATTTTATACGTATACACATCCCTTTTTTTTCCATCCAATAGAACACTACGATCATGTTCTAAAATAACTTTTTGGTATACATTTTTAAGTTTAAATAATCCTAAAATAGATGTAACACATTTTAGAGAAAATTTAAATCGATTCAACCATTTAATTATATTAGAAGAGTTTTCAACTTTATGAGGTTGTTCAACTACACCCAATTTAGTGGCCACTTTATAATAAAGTGGCATTCTAATATATTGCCATATATATACACCTGAAATATTCAACTCAAACAGTTTGAATTCAATTTCCAACTGCCAAAAAAAATCACATAACTCTTTGATTGAAATTCTTTTTCTCACTTGAATCCTTTTTAATATTAATTACTGCACTAGTTAATAGAGCCATTATAAAATAAGAAATACTTGTCATAAGAGCAGCAGCCATTACACCATATTTAGGTATAAATAATATATTACCAGAAATGTTTACTATAGCTGCAAAAGGACTTATGTATTTTAAATAGCTTGTCTTAGCCTGACTAATGAGTACTGAAACATTTAACTGATATACTACAAAAATTAAATATGAAAATATCAGCACAGGAAGTATATCAAGAGCCAATATATACTCATTTGAAAAAAAACATGAAAATATTAAACTAATTAAAAAGTAAAAAACGATAGAAAAAATAATGAACATAGCTATAAAGTACTGTTTATATTTTAAGACCATATCCTTTTTGTTTTTATTTTTAAAATAAAATGGATTCCATGCTTTCATAAATGCATCACTAATAACCTTCATCACTATTGATAAATTAGCAGCTAACAAGTATGTAGCAACAATATCAGACTCGAGGTATTTATTTAAAATATATCTATCTGATATATTTATAACAATTAAGGATAATGAGTGAGGAATCAGCGGTAAACACAAAAAAACAACGGATTTAAAATAATTATAATCATTACAACGTATAGGATTACTAATTTTTATAAAATTAATAATCGAAAATATTGCAAAGCAGATATTTATTAATAAAACAGGTATAACCCAAGATGCCAATCCAAAATCTTCCCTCTCTGTTACTAAAAAATATACAGAAGAAAAATTTGCAATTGTATAAAAAACTTCAAAAAAAACATATTTTTTTAATAACCCCATTGTTCTAAGTAAAGATAAATATAGATTATTAAATACAATACCTCCCGCAGATAAAGCCAGTAGTAAATAATAAATTTCAAAGTTGAAAAATATGAAATATAAAAAAACACAAGCTAAAACTATTAATATTGCTATAGAACAAATAAGTACAACATTAAAAACTATCTTTGAAAAGTTTTCCTTCTCTTCATTAAAATAATACTTAGGGATTACAGCTTGAGTGCCTAAACTCATAAGAATGGAGATAAAACCCAACGACGAAATGTACAAAGATCCTTTTGCAAAATCTGCAGTTGAAAGGTGACTTGTAAGTATCGGCAATAAAAGAAATGGCGATAATTTAGAAAACACAGAAGTTGCCAAATAAACAAATGATGTTTTAATCATTAAAATCACTCAGTTCATAGTTTTTTTGGAAAAAATTAATATTTTTTCTTATTTTCTCAATAGGCCAGTTCCACCAATTTAACTCAAGTAATTCTAAAATTTGTTTTTGATTAAATCTTTTTTTTATTACTCTAGCTGGAGTACCAGCAACTATTTCAAAAGGTAAAACATCTTTAGTAACAATACTACCAGCTCCAACAACAGCCCCGTCACCGATACTAACGCCAGATAAAATAACAGCTCCTGTTCCTATCCAGACATCGTTTCCTATTCTGCACTTTTCATGTGTTAATTCATCTTTATCTGTAAACCCCATTCTTTTTACATAAGGAAAAGCACTTGTGGTTGGTCGATAAAGTTCATGATTTCTAGCATTGATCGTTACATTCCAGGATATAGAACAAAAGTTTCCTAACGTGGTGTTTGAAATATTACATCTGGATCCAATCGAAGTATAGCAACCTACCGAAGATCCAATTACTTTGGAATGAGTGCCTAGCCTAGCTCCCTCTAAAAATTTGGTTTTAGAAAGTTCTACTTTTTTATTTATTACACAAAAGCTTTCAAAACTACAATCTCTATATAAAAAACAATAAACTTTTTTTTTAATTATAGATTTTAGGGTACGGGGCAAATTCATTACTTTTCTCATTAGTGACAATTAGAGTATTTAAGGCAGTTTACTCAAAAATTGCTTTAATACAGAATAATTACTATTAATAACATTACGCGTAGAGCCAAGTTGATTAAAGTTTATCCTCTGTTGATACATTAATGTTTCTAACAACTCTTCTGGAATACCTTCATGACCCAAAATACCAGAAAAAACACCTAATTTTTTAAATACTTTTGCTATAAAGCTTGTCGATACTGTAGAAAAACCATCAATAACGACCCCACCAAAAACCCTTCTTAATGCTTTACCACGGCCATCCTCGGCAATAAGAATAGATGGCTTAGAAATACTATTCATAAAAATATGTGCATGTACTCTATAACCAACATGAATATCACAGTCCTGATAATAAGCTATCAAATTCTTGGCACTACCAGATATATCCTTCCATATAATATCATTTTTTTCTAACCAATCTATAAATTTTAAGTGTTCTTTAAGGTGCTTAGAAAATGCTCCATGTGTATTTAAAAATTCTTTCTTTGTACTGTGATGAAAAACAATTTCAAGTTTTATTTCATTATTGAGACAATATTCTTTTACTTTTAGAATTGACTCTTCCATTTGTATAAGCATTTCTTTTGAATTAATAAATGATACACCAAGTGAAAATGCCAGTTTATTTATTTTTTTAATTTCTAATTTTTCATCAAAAAAGTCATGAACATATGTTGCTGGACACCCAGTCATAAGAACATTACTAAATCCAATGTTATTAAGAACATTTTTTGTATGATAATCCCTAACACTAGACAATAAATTATCACGCTCAATTCGTTTTAATAACTTTCTCGTTGAATTGCTTAAAGGATAATTTTTTGTGTCTTCCCAATTCCCACTTAGTGATTTCCAACCAACCCCCATCATAGTAATCTTTGTTGTTATTTTTGTTAAATCTGAAACTAAAGGGTACACCTTAGGATACATATCTCGTTGAAGCGCAGGCCCCCCCATCAGAATTAAAGCTTCCGCATTATTTACTATTTGAAGTGTTTTTTCATCAAAAGCTTTCCATCCATCAATATCAATAATATCCCTATCAGGTCTTTCTATTTTTAATATTTCTTTGGCACGATATTTAATTAAAAAGTCACCAGCATTATTTTTAGAGCCGGTTAAAATGACGTAATATTTATTACTCAATTTATTTTCACTCAAACTAGAGACTCCCATTTAATCAACTCATCTTCTTTAATATCCACAACAACTTTCATTCCAACAATGTCATCCCAATGAATAGGACTAATACCATGTGCTGGTCGTTTTGCAATTAAATCATTTTCAGTGATAACCGTACCAATAGATAAATCTTTGGCAGCAACGATACTTCTTCTCGCATGTAGTCTAGCCGAGCTTTCTTTTTCAATCTCTTTATCATTTGAAGCTATCATTGTTTTATATTTTTTTGCTTTTTGCACGAATAAGGCTAGATCTTCCTTATTCATGGAATGATAATGATCATTTCCAGGTAATGATTTATCATGAGTGAAATGTTTTTCTAACACACAAGCACCTAATAACATTGATGCTTCTAATGCACTTATTGTTTCATCTGGTGCTACATGATCCGAATAACCAATAATAACATCAGGAAACACTTTACTCAGGGTTTTAATATAGCCTAGCTGAGCATTTTCTTCAGGTGTAGGATAATTCAGAACACAATGTAGTAGACAAATATCACTAGCCCCTGCGGCTTTAGCTGTCATCAAAGCAAACTCTATTTCAGGCAAAGTAGCAGCACCTGTTGACATAATCAAAGGTTTTCCCATTGACGCACACTTTCTAATTAAAGGAATGTTTGTAATATCTGCAGAAGCTATTTTAAATGCAGGCATTAATGGCGCTAGAAAATCAACAGCATCTAAATCAAATGGTGTTGACATAAAGTCAATGCCAATTTTTTTACAATGTTCAGCTAATTCAATATATTCTTTAGGCCCAAAACTATCATATTTTTGAAAAAGTTTATATTGACTATCTGTAGGTTCTTTATTTTTATCCCAATAAGCAGGGCTATTTTTAGAAGCAATTAAACCTGCCTTATATGATTGAAATTTAGCAGCATGTGCACCACCTTCAGCCGCTTGTTCTATAAGCTTTTTGGCAAGCTTCATATCTCCTTCATGATTAACGCCTATTTCAGCGATAATGTAGGGACTCAAATTATTATTGACTAAATAACCATTAATTTTCATAATACTTTCTCTATTGAATCAAAGATATCACAGCATTGATAACTCTTTGTTTACCTTTCGTAAGATCTAACGCTTTCATCTTACTAATCATTTCTTCTCTTAATTTTTTATTTGTAAATATTTCATTAAACGCTATGGATATTTCATTTTCAGAAATATCTTTTCTGTTTCCTAAATTAACAACTCCATTTTTATTTGAAGCAAAGCTATGTGTTGTCTCTCTTTCATTTTGACAAATAACAAGAGTAGGGATCTCTAACGTTGCTAACTCTAAAACAGTTCTACCTCCTGATGTTATTGCAATATCTGCATTATTCATAAAATCAGATATGCGCTTTGTTTTTTTAAACAGCTTAACATCTAATTCTGTTAATTGAGTTATAACTCTATTTAATTCAATATCATGTATAAAACCAGGACCTAAAACTATTGTGACTGATACATTATTTTCAATGCATATATTTGCAATTGAAAATAAAACTTTTGTTGTTAAGTTGCCTTCATCAACACCACCAAAAGTTAAAAGAATATTATTAATTTCAGATTTATTTTCTTTCTTTTTAATGTATAGAAATTCATCTCTGACACAAAAATATTTCTCTCCAGTCAAAACATGATCCATTTTTTTTGTTTCTGGATAAAGTGCATTAACTACTAAATCGGCTTCTAAATGACCAGAACCCAAATCTTCAAAATTGACTACTTTTATATTTTTTTTAATAAATTTTTTAATATAACTTTCATCAGTATCCAAAATATCATTAATAACCATATCAGGTGATAAACTAATTACAGTTTCAGCCAACTGACCTTTATCACAACTTATCACTTCATAATGATGAGACTGAATATACTCATAAGCCAAATTACTTTCTTTCTCACACACAAATATTAAATCATAATTAACTAATTCATGTGCAAGCATTACCGTCCTAAATGCATGTCCAAGACCTACTTCTGCATAACCCACAACAGTAAATACTATTTTTTTACGATTTAACATTGCCTCACATAAATAAAGATCTGAAAAATTATCAATATCAAAACTTCTAGATTGAGGAACTTCGACCAAACCAACATTATCGCCAATACGACTACCAGAATGAATTTGCTGCCTTGTGCATGCTATAACAGCACCTGTTTCTCTATAATTAATAGGTAACAATTGCCTGTTAACTCTTGCCTTATACATTGGTTTAGCTTTGCCATTATCAACAGTCCAACATAAATGTCTATCATCCACAACTGTTTGCACAGTATCAAATTTATTACCTTTAAACTTTTCAATAACCTTATCTATATCCGTTCGCTGAATTAATGGAGAGGTAGGTTGAACAGTTATAATAAGATCATATGTTTCATTATATTTTTGCTCTATTTTTAATAAAGCATCATAAATAACTGGCTCCAGAGGTGTTTTATCATCAGCAAGGCTTATAGGGCGCAGATAAGCCTCAGCTCCAAAACGTTCTGCAAATAAGGCTATTTCATCATCATCAGTAGAAACGATAATTTTATCTATATAAGAGGAAGCTAAACAAGCATCTATACTATAAAACAACATTGGTTTTCCCGAAACAGGGCGAAGATTTTTTCTAGGAATTCCTTTTGAGCCACCCCTTGCAGGAATGATAGCCAATACTTTCATTTAAAAACCTTAATCAAACAACTACTTTTATCAATAAAAACTACTGAACATATACAGTAAATTGTGTTACAAACCTGAAATTTGACTATGGCTGACTCCAATATAGCAGCTATAACCATTTCCAAAAGCTAAAAAATATCCTCAACCATAAGCAATTAAACTTAATTACTCATAACTATAGGCATAAACTTCATTAGCATTACGCGCTGTTTGCTCTGTGGCATTAAGCACAAAACCTTTAACGTTTATTCCCGCTTGTTCGAAACGACGATAAGCAATTTCAATTTCTTTTATTGAGCTGACACCAAAACGAGCCACCAATAAGGTAGTCCCCGCTAACGCGCCCACAATGCTGGGATCGGTTACGGCTAACACAGGCGGTGTATCAATCAGCACTATGTCATATTCTTTCGATGCCCAAGTGACAAAGTCTTCAAACCTTGGGTGCATTAACAGCTCTGACGGATTAGGCGGCACAGCTCCTCGAGTGACTAAATCTAAATTATTAATACCTGATGCTTTGACTACATTCTTAATATCAGATTTACCAGATAATAAATCGGATAATCCGTTCTCCCACTTAAGGTTAAACTGACGTTGCAAATAACCTTTGCGCATATCCGCATCGACAATTAATACTTTTTGGCCGGTTTTGGCTAAAACAGCGGCAAAGTTCACTGAAACGAAAGATTTACCAAGTCCTGGTGCAGGCCCTGAAATCATTACCACATTATTTTTCGCCTCCATCATGGCAAAATGCAGACTCGTTCTAAGCCCACGTAATGCCTCAATGGCTAAGTCAGCCGGATTAGTTTCTGCCAAAAGCGCTTCATATTCTTGATTTTTCTTCTTACGCTTAAGATGAATATCAATGCCCGCTTGCCAGCTAGACTTAGGTACACTGGCATACACAGGTAAACCAATTTGTTCAATCTGCTCAGGACTTTCAACCCCTCTATGTAAAGCCGCTCTTAGCAAGACCACAGCTACAGCAAGCATACCACCAAGTAAGGTGGCTAATAACACAACTAAGGCTTTTTTAGGCTTAATGGCGCGAGTATAAGCTTCCGCTTTATCAATAATACGCACATTACCAATAGTACTGGCTTTAACAATATTTAACTCTTGCACTCGATTAAGCAGCGTTAAATACATCTCTTGATTGACTTCAACATCCCGCGTCATACGCAAAATATCACGCTGCGTTTTTGGCAGTGCTTGAATATTTTGATTAAGCCTGTCTCGCTCTTTAAGTAAAGTTTTCCGTTTATCCATTAAAGAAATATAAGCCGGATGCTCTTTGGTAAAAAGCTGTGAGATTTCACTTTCTTTAAAAGTGAGTTCATTAAGCTGCTCTTCCAGCTTTACCATGACATCTAAATTTGACTTGGCTTCTAGCCCTAAATCGATTGAGTCATTTTCTTCTCGAAATTGATTTAATGTTTCTTCCGCTTCAACAAGTTTGGCTTTAACACTCGGTAAATGTTGCTGCAGAAAAACAAGACTGTTTTCAGCTTCAGCAGAATTTCGCGCCACATTCTGCAAAAAATAGTCTTGACTGATATCATTCAAAACAGTTTCAATTTGCGCTCGACTTTCTCCTGTGAAAGAAAGTTGTAATACGCCTGTATTTTTTCCTTTCTCAGAAACTGAAAGATTATCTTGCAGCCAAGTGATGGCATCCAGACGCGAACGCTTCTTTAATGTAAAGCTCATGCCTTCAGTACTGTTTACATCACTCACAAAAAGTCTATAATCCCCCTCTTGAGCAAGTTCTCCCATTCGACCAGTTAATATTTTATTATCATTATTATCAAACAGCTCATATGCACCTATATTTAGATCAGTAAACACCAGCTGATAACTGATAAAGTTAGCATTAAGGTATAAATGTGAAGGGATCTCAAAGCGATTAATGTCAACAGAATTGACATCGCCTAATAACCTCGCTAATCCTTTGCCTATAATTGGAAAATAGTTAGGTTTTATGACTGTGGTTAAATCCAACTTATCGACGGTTTTACCTAGCACCATTCGAGACTGTAACACTTCAATTTCTGTCGTTGCAGAAGACTCACTGCCAAACATATCCCCCATGTCACCAAAACTCGGCATGCCAGAGCTTTTTGCTTCTATTTGAATGAGAGCATCCGCCTTATAAATAGGGGTTGCTAATAAGGCATAAGCAACACCCACTAAAAAAAAGAAACAGGTGATTGCAATAATCATCCAGCGATGATCAATTAATGTGCCCAATAATTTACTTAAATCAATCTCATCATTGGATTCAGATAATTTTGTCGACATGTTCTGAGTCGAAGTCATAATACAAATGTACTCGTAAAAACAATAAAAAATAATGGTAAAGTGAACTGCACTGAGCTAGCTTATTTTATTCGCCCAAGCATTGGCCGATCGCTCAATGAGTGCATAAGCGTGCTCAAAGGCTTCTTGACTCAGTTTATAAGGATCAGGAATATCTTGCTGGCCTATCCACTGACCAAAGAGCATGGTTTTTCCTCGTGCGGCAGGTGCAATGCTAGATACCGCATCAATATGCCCTTTCTCCATCACTAAAATCAAGTCATACTCTTGACACAATTCAATGGTTAATTGCCTGGCTTTATGGGAGGTTAAATCTATATCATGTTGCTTAGCAATTTGAATCGCCATGCTATCGGCGGGTTTTCCCGACAAGCGACTTTTCTCTGTGGCAATTCCCGCCGAATCCACTTGCTTATTGGGCAGCAACTTTTTAAGCAAATATTCTCCTGAGGGCGAGCGACAAATATTGCCCACACATACGACTAAAATTTTATTAAACATGCTTTTTACCAAAAATAGTTCATAGTAAGACTCAATAGAAAAATCACTCTCACTAAGATTTTTAATTCAAAAAAGAATAATCACCAAGAAAGTGTTCGATTATAACTAGCAGATAAATAATTAATACTCAGAAAAGTCGGAATCAAATTATTCATGACTCTATTCCAACGAGATATAGGTGCTGTGGTCACATAAACAATGTCATAAGGTTGCATCTCAAATGACGATCCTATCACCATAGCAGTGGCATCGGAAATATCCAGCTGATAGACATTTGCAACAGGGCCCAGCTCATGTGCATTTTGCTCACCATCCTTGCCTTCTTTATTTAAATGCCTGTTTCCTCTAATAACAAACACCCCAGTTGCATCAGACTCTGTTTGATCTAAGCCGCCAACTTCACTCAAAGCTTCCGTTAAACTCATACCCGCTCTATCAATGGTAATGGTTTTCGGTGTTTCCACTTCTCCCATGACAAAGACTTTTTGGCCATCATTTCTGGGCACATGAATAATATCCCCCGCGCGCAATAAATGATTCTGAGTAAGATCCCCTTTTTGCATAAGCGCATACAGAGACACTAGAATCTCTTCACCATTTCGCGTCAAAGTGACATTGCGCCAGTCTGCCTCTTTTGCTAAGCCCCCCGCTTGATTGATAGCATCAAGCAAAGTTAATGGCACATTAGTTATAGGCTGTTTGCCTGGCTTTTTCACTTCCCCCGTTACATAGGTTTTTTGTGAACGAAAGTTGGCCACATTCACATCCACCTGCGGGCTTTCTATGTATTCAGCCAGCCTTTTAGACATTTCATCACGAATTTCAACAACGGTTTTGCCTTCAACGGTGACAAAACCAATATAAGGATAATAAATTCGTCCATCGGTATGCACCCAATTTCCAGACTCTGTCGTACTTCGATAAGAGCCTGCTGGAATAGTGAGCTCTGGATGATCCCAAACTGTTACATTAAGAATATCAGCCGGCCCTACACGATACTGATAGTTAGCGATCTCCTCATCCATACTAGGATTTACTGCCGCTGTCGGGCTAGGCGTTCTATGTGCACTGACAAACTTTGGCGTTAATTCATAGACATTAACCAATGAATCAAAATCAGCCTCTTCCTCAGCAGCCTGTGTTTCTTTAATAATATTTTTACCTGATGTGCTTAAATATTGCCCTGGCGTCACACATGCAGTAACAAAAGTCGACATTAAGCCAATGATGACTAACTTAGAAAATTTATTCATGATTAATATTGAAAACTAATTGAAAAACAAAGTAAAAACAAGGGGTAGCAAAGAGATAAGCAAGTAAAGCATCTCTATGAAATGACATAAAACATCATAACGAACACGAGTACGCGTCTAATATGTGAGGTCTAAATTTGCAAGCGCTAAATTTGTAACTTTCAGCTCACTCATTAAAAACAAAAGTAAACCAAAGTAAACTAAACCGAGAGTAGACCATTTAAATCCCTTTAAAATGATAAAAATAAAATTTAGGCACGCTACCGCCCATGAATTGCGGCTTCCATAATGCCATAAACACTTGAAAATTAGTGAGATAAACTAATTTTTTACTTTAACAACACAGTACACAGCAATCGTACAACAAAAACGGATATTAAATTACTCAAAGCTTCATGGGCAATAAAACATACCTTCCGCTTTCATTTTGTTAACATCAAACCATTTTTAATGCAAAAGCTGTTTATCTCTTGTTAAGCGCCGCACATGATACACCATAACTGACAGTAAAGTTGATAAAAATGCGTAAATTTACGCATTTTTTGATTTCAAACCTTCAATGGCGCATTTATTGACCAACAGAAAAAACACATGTGTAAAATACAGTCATGTGTTATGAACTTTCTTCACCGAGCACAGCAGGTAGTTGGAGCTTTTACCTTTGTCAATGTGAACTGCAGAGCTATTTCACTATTCTCTTTAAAAAAACCTAAATGGCTCTTTAAAACGAAAATAAATTGCTCTTTAAAATAAACATAAATGATAGAGCTTGCGGCAAAGAGAATAAAGGAGGGAAATACATAATAAAATAAGACTAACGTAGCAACCTGGCGATGCTTTTTCATAAAAACGGGTATCTAGAAAAACCAGAAAAACTCACCTTTGGAAAGGTGAGATCATATCAAAGCTCAACACAAATCATTCAAATACTACAGGATTAATAGAAATACAGATTATTCCCAAATGAGTGTTCTAAAATGCTTACGGCAAACAGACCCATATCGCTCATTACCGCCGATTGCCACTTGCTCTCCTTCACTAATAGGCTTTCCTTCTCCATCAAGCCTGAGCACCATATTTGCTTTTCGGCCACAATGACAAATGGTTTTAAGCTCGATCAACTTATCGGCCCAAGCCAATAAATACAGATTATTCCCAAATGAGTGTTCTAAAATGCTTACGGCAAACAGACTCATATCGTTCATTGCCGCCGATTGCCACTTGCTCTCCTTCGCTGATAGGCTTTCCTTCTCTATCAAGCCTGAGCACCATATTCGCTTTTCGGCCGCAATGACAAATGGTTTTAAGCTCGATCAACTTATCAGCCCAAGCCAATAAATATTGACTGCCCATAAATAACTCACCTTGAAAGTCTGTTCTTAATCCATAACATAAAACAGGAATATTCAACTCATCGACAACTTTAGTCAGCTGTTTCACTTGGGCTTTAGAGAGAAATTGACACTCATCCACTAAAATACAATCTAGCTTTGTTTTATGGACTTCATCCATCACAACTGAGAATAAATCATCACCTTGACTAAAAACATGGGCATCAGACTCAATGCCTATTCGAGAAGTCACTTTACCTACACCATATCGATTATCAATGGACGCCGTCATGACTAAGGTATTCATTCCCCTTTCCCGATAATTGTAGGAAGACTGTAATAGTGAAGTCGATTTCCCCGCATTCATTGCAGAATAATAAAAATAAAGTTGTGCCAAACTTGTTATCCTTGATTGTTAAAGTTGCTGAGCAATTTACCCTATAAAAATGCCGTGATCTGTGACTCGAACACGGCATTGAATAATAGTAAGTAAGAGATATCACTGCTCGAATTAGCAGAAGATCAAACCACTCATATATTAAGTGATGAATGTATCAAACCATCGTCCTATCACACAAGAACGCTAACAAGTCACTAGTATCGACCTTGATTTGATTTCATTCTTAATAAAATTACACTCATTACAAACAATAAACTGCAAGTAATAAAGCCTATGGTCACTGAGCCTGTAAAACCAAGCACTAAATAACCCACTAAACTGATCCCTGCCACAATAAGCGTATAAGGTAACTGAGTCATCACATGATCAATATGATGGCAACTTGCCCCAGTGGACGATAAAATGGTGGTATCTGAAATGGGTGAACAATGATCGCCAAACACAGCGCCAGCTAATACTGCAGCAAGCATAGGTAACATCATCGCACTGTGACTGCCCATGGCCATATCAGCAGCAATGGGTAACATGATCCCAAAAGTCCCCCAGCTGGTTCCAGTAGCAAAAGCAGTCAATCCTGCTAATACGAATAAAACAGCAGGCAACATTTCAAAAGGGATATTGCCCGTCGCTAAGCTCGCCATGTATTTACCGGTTTCTAATTGGCCTATTACACCGGCAATAGTCCAAGCAAACATGAGAATATAAAGTGCGGGAAGCATGGAGCGCGCGCCCATATTCATGCCTTTTAGGATCATTTTTTTATCTATGCCTTGCACTATACTCATGGCTAAGGTCACGATAAGCCCGATAATGGCACCAAAAAATAATGATGAACCCACATCGGTATTTTCAAAAGCACCAATGATGTTAAAAGGTAAACCTTTATCAGTCAGTACATCCGCACCACTACTGATCATAAAATACAAGGTGGCGACTACCAAGACTGAAATAGGTAAAAATAACCCTAATATTTTCCCTGTACTCGCTTCTGGTAAATCAGAAACAGCTCCTGGTGGCAGTCCTTTCGCTTCATCATATAAATTACCTTTTTGTGCATTAAGTTCATGCTCTCGCATTAAACCCACATCTAGTCCCATTAAGGCTACACAAATTAATAGTAATAAAGCAAAAATGGCATAAAAGTTCATTGGGATCATTTGAACAAAAACACTTAAATGCCCCGAATCTGCAAAACCATGAGCCGTTAAAATCCCACCAATGAGGGCGATAATATAAGCCCCCCAACTGGATACTGGTGAAATGACGCAAATAGGCGCCGCAGTCGAGTCCAGTAAATAAGCCAGTTTACTGCGAGAAACATAATATCTGTCTGTTAACGGTCTTGCGACACTGCCCACCACCAAACTATTGAAATAATCATCAATAAAAACAACACAGCCAAGAAAAATCGTCAACAACTTTGCATCCCGCTTATTGCGAATATGCTTTCTTGCCCACTCAGCAAACGCTCTTGCTGAACCACTGACAGTGATTAAAGCGGTGATCATGCCAAGCAACACTAAAAAAGCCAGAATATACAAATTCCAACTGTTAAAGGCACCATCCTCCCAAACAAGACTGGTCACTTTAGCAGACAAATATTGCCCCGTACCAATCAAAGAGAAATCAGTTAAAAGAAGACCACCAATAAGGATCCCCAATCCAAGAGAAAGTAATACGCGGCGAGTGATCATCGCCAACACTACTGCTACCACAGGCGGCAGCAAAGAAAGAGCCGAATCGGCATAGCTTATAATTGTCATTTATCTTCTTCGCTAAATACAAATGGAGGACAACTGAACTGGTGGGGTTTAGTACTTATCCTGTTCTGGTAACGCATTATAGCTGCCATCAATCAAATCAACATGAATTTACTCATCATCCTAACGAGCAACACCATAATAAAACATCAGTATTCCTAGTTTACATCGACTCTATCAAGATCATCAAACTTATTGATAAACGAACTTATTGATAAAAATCAAATAAACACTTAATACAACAATGTTATTCTTGCACTACTTAACCAACCTCAACAACCCACTGTAAATCGACACGCGCCACATAAAAGCACAAGCGGCGAAAGGGAGCGAGCCTTTTGCCACTTTTCATGATCTCAGTCACATATTGCAGCCGTGTAAAAGTACAATGTTCAATAATGATAAGCAAGTATTGATTTTAATTATCTACCGGTGACTGAGGTATAGCCTAAACGGCATTCGTCATTTCGGGTACTGCTTCAAAGAGATCAGCCACTAAACCGTAATCAGCCACTTGAAATATGGGTGCTTCAGGATCTTTGTTAATGGCCACTATCACTTTTGAATCTTTCATACCTGCCAGATGTTGAATCGCTCCCGATATACCTGCGGCAATATAAAGATCTGGCGCAACAATTTTGCCCGTTTGTCCAACTTGAAGATCGTTCGGTACAAAACCTGCGTCAACGGCTGCACGTGATGCGCCTATGGCTCCACCGAGTTTATCAGCAAGCGCCTCTAGAATTTTGAAGCTCTCACCACTGCCCATTCCTCGTCCGCCAGAAATAATAACACTTGCACCGCCCAACTCAGGTCGCTCTGATCCAGTTAATTGTTGAGACACAAAAGACACTTGTGGCGCAAAAAGAGTATCGATTGTCATTAAGGATGCGCTGCCATTCATATCAACGGCATCAAACGCACTAGAACGAACCGTAATCACTTTTTGACTATCTAAACTTTGTACTGTCGCCAACGCATTACCTGCATAAATAGGGCGTACAAAGGTATCTGCAGATATCACTTTAACCACTTCAGATATTTGAGACACATCTAATAAAGCGGCAACACGAGGCAACACGTCTTTACCGACACTGGATGCTGCACCTATGATCACATCGTAATCTTTGGCCATTTCAGTGATTAATAACGACATATTTTCAGCTAAATGGTTCGCGTATTCTACCGAGTCAAGATAAAGAACTTGCCTAACATTTGATAGTTTTTGCGCTTCACTGGCAACTTGATGGCATTGGTGGCCGACAACCAATACATCATAGACATCACCTATCTCTTGTGCGCAGGTGACCACTTTTGCAGTATCAAGTTTCAAACTGACATTATCATGCTCTGCTAATATTAATATTGCCATCAGATCACCTTCGCTTCATTTTTCAATTTTGCCACTAATTCATCCACAGATTTTACGATAACACCCGCACTTCTTTTCGCCGGTGGCGTAACACTTAATATTTTTTGATGCTGCTTTAAAGACACTGCTAATGAATCAGGGGATATCACTTCCAGCGGCTTACGCTTGGCTTTCATAATATTAGGTAATTTGGCATAACGCGGTTCATTGAGGCGAAGATCAGAAGTGATAACCGCAGGAAGGGGGAAAGTTAATGTTTGTAAGCCACCATCAACTTCACGGGTAACTGTCAGTTCATGCCCTTCTAGCTGCACTTTTGATGCAAATGTTGCTTGAGGCATTTTCCCCAACGCCGCTAACATTTGTCCTGTTTGGTTATTATCCCCATCAATCGACTGTTTGCCCAATATAACAAGCTCAGCTTGCTCTTTTTCTTGAATCGCATGTAATATTTTTGCGATAGAAAGCGGCACTAATTCATCATGGGTTTCAACATGAATCGCTCTATCTGCACCTAAAGCTAATGCTGTACGTAGCTGCTCCTGAACAGCTTTAGCACCAATACTGACCACAACCACTTCTTGCGCCTTTCCAGACTCCTTTAGTCGAACCGCTTCTTCAACTGCTATTTCACAAAAAGGGTTTATTGCCATTTTTAAATTCGCGGTATCAACTTCTTGAGTGTCAGTATTCACCCTAACCTTCACATTAGCATCGACGACACGTTTTACTGGTACCAATACTTTCATAAAGCTTCCTTGTACGTCTTGATATTTACACTGGTTCATGACATTTCAAAAATGGATATCTTCAAGCCTCAATGACACCCAATCTTCACCACACTTTACTTACTGTTGACGTTAACGTCAATCAGATTCAAACGTTCGTTTTTATTTGTGTTTAATTTATATCCACACAAAAGCAACAATTTCGTCAAAAATACATTAAAAAAGTATTTTTTTTATTTAAAAACCAAATAATATTCAATTATTGCAATATTTATTTGATCCAAGGCTAAATAGTTTCTATTATTCGTACTTGAATATAAAAACTTTCTACATTGGATTGGATCTAAATAACTATGAGCGAATTTCTAGATATATTAACACATGGACGTCGATTTAAAGCAGCGGTTAAGGAGTTAAGCCTAGAGCAACTTCAAGATCTTGCAGCAAAGCTTGATAAAATCATTGAAGAAAAGTCTTCTCAAGCAGAGGCTGATAGTAAAGCGCTTGCCGAGCGTAATGCTAAAATCGAAGAAATCCGCAAGCAAATGGAAGCTGTTGGATTATCCGTTGACGATATTGGTGGAGCAGCAGTTAAATCTGCGCCAAAAAAACGCGCACCTCGTCCGCCTAAATATAAAATCAATGTGGACGGTGAAGAAATTACATGGACTGGACAAGGTCGTATGCCTACCGTTTTTAAAGCGGAACTAGACAAAGGTCGTAACATGGAAGACTTTCTTATTTAAGAATACACTCCACTCATTAATAAAAAAAGCTCAGTTTAACTGGGCTTTTTTTATAGAATTTCTGATACATTTATTGAAATATTGTTTTATCTTCTGAAGTGCATACAGGCACCAGCTAGTTATGGTAAGTAGTTATGGGAGGTATCATAAGCTTATGAATAATAATAATTTAATAGTTTTACTTGTCATTTAATTATTATTGTAAACCGCTTCCAGCCCTTTCAATATAATCACTTTATTCATTTTCTTTTTTAATTTTTGAACTATTTCACAATAAGAAAGTCTATAATTCTTAATCTCTTTTTTATCAAGGATAGAACTTAATGATGCCAATTTAACTACCAAAAGGTATAATGGCTTTCATTCAATCAATATTCACCATTGTTAATATTTACTCGTCTATTATTCATTCGTAGGGTAACATCAGAAAAACACCTAATGTAAAATATAACTGTATTCCAATAGCGTCGAAAGCATTTTCCATTAACCAAAGTTCATTTTTGTAAAATAAAGAGAATAAGTATTTGTGCAAATAAACTTCAAATATTTTTTCTTACACTGAGTTGGCAATATAAATAACCCCCTTAACACTTAGGTTCGATCATGAAAATATCATCATTTTCATTCAAAAAATTTTTAATCTCACAATACTGACCCAACCGAGTATCCTAGCTATTCCCCCTCTATTAAACTTTTTTAATTCCCTCACCACACTCCTAAACCAAAGTGATAATTTAATTCAGCATAGATAAAGAACAATCAATGAACACTGTCATCTTGATAATTTATTCATCATTATTACGTGCAACAATGTATTTCTTTTAGCTTATTGTAAAACCGTATTTTACGCATTCTATACCGACGTAAAATCACAAAAATAGACGTGTTCTTCCCAATTTAAAATGAATATCTAAACCTTTTTATACTGAATACCTTTCTGAATCACCATTTTAACGCTAAGCTGTATGTATCCATAAAAAACATGTATTATCTGTGACTTACAGTCTACTAAATGCTGATCTCATCACAAGGATTTCAGTATATTCAACACACGATTTATTGACAAAAATCAAGATTTTTTATTTTAATTTCTAACTAAGGCCTAAATCAATATGAAACCTCTTCTCTCTATTATACTGATTTTACTACTTAATGCTTGTAACAACACTAATTACACCTTTAATAGCAATCTCAACAGAGATGCCATAGAAGATTACTTTAAACCGTCAGAAGTGACTGTTTATGAAGGAGAGGATCAACCATCAGAGCCATTTGAACAAAAAGGCTTAGTCAGAGGAGAAGCCTGTCAAACTCAAAAAAATGGAGTTCCCATCACCTTGGCAGATGCAAGAACACTTGCAAGACGTGCCGCTGCTGATAGAAATGCCAATGGATTAATCATTAAAAATTGTGTTTTAATTGATGAACTCACTCCAGGATGTTTTAGCAGTGCCTTTTGTGTAGGGCAAGCGATTAAAACAACCTCGCGGAAAAACAACTAAAAAACAACCAGAGCTAAAAGATTAATGCATTTTACGAATCAAATTGAAGCCGTTGCTTACTGCCAAACACCTTACAAGCAAAAATTTGGAATACCACGTCAACCAGGATTAGTCCGCTCCGCTAAAGGTAAGATCACACTCCTACCTCCTTATAATCAACCTGATACAATAAGGGGCTTAGAGCGATATTCCCATTTATGGTTGCTTTTTTGCTTTCATGAAACCCTCAAACAAGGCTGGAAGCCCATGGTTAGGCCTCCTCGTTTAGGAGGAAATGATAAATTAGGCGTATTTGCGACACGTTCAACTTTTAGACCCAATGGCATTGGTCAATCAGTCGTTCAATTACATAAGATCGAGCAAAAAGCTGGCCAAGTGAGCCTAGATATTTCTGGAATGGATTTATTGGATGGAACGCCCATTATCGATATTAAGCCTTACATTCCATTTTCAGATGCCATCGACGGTGCCATTGGCGGAATAGCCCAGCAAGCACCTCAATTAGTCAAAGTCATTTTTTCAGCAAAAGCCAAAGCACAATTAAATGAATATAAAGAATATCCTAACTTACCAAGCTTAATAGAAGAGGTCCTCGCTCAAGATCCAAGACCTGGCTATAAAAAAGGAAAAATCGATCTGAAACAATACCAAATTGCCTTGTACGATTTAGATGTTATCTGGCAAGTAAAGGAAGAAACGATTGTCGTGAGTCATATCATACCTTCTAATATCTCAAAATCATCGAAATAGCATACATTAACACTTAACGATTGATATAAAAAACCCCATGCAAGTTGACTATCAAGCACAACATAAACAAAGATTAGCCTATATGCCATGGCTCTATTACAGCCTTAAGCCTAAACACAAATTATGGGCACTTCCTTGGCAAGCACAAATTCAATCACAACTTTGTGCGCTAGAGACCGTCACTATAGGAGAAAACTGTTTCATTGCCCCCCAAGCTCACTTATTTGCCGAACCAGGCCGGAATATCATCATTGGCTCTCAATGTATGATAGCCGCTGATAGTTTTATTCATGGCCCAATCACTTTGGGTGATGAAGTTGCCATTAATCACGGATGCTCGTTAGATGGCGGTCGAGCAGGTATTACTATTGGCAATAAAACACGCATTGCTAACAATGTGACTATTTATGCATTTAATCATGGAATGAGCCCCCAACAAAGTATTTATAAACAAAAAGTCAATTCAAAAGGCATTGAGATTGGTGAAGATGTATGGATAGGGGCACAAGCTGGCATCGTCGATGGTGTCAAAATAGGCTCCTTCAGTATCATAGGAATGGGGGCTGTTGTGACCAAAGATGTTACCCCTTATGCCATTATGGCAGGTAATCCAGCGAAGCAAATCGGGGATCGACGAGATAAATCTTAATTTTCGTAGAATATTTATCATATTCCTGTTTTCATAGGTGACATCAGCAAGCTTAATGATAAAATGTCGCTCAATTACACTTTCAACATGGACATCGGTAATGCGAGTTAGCAAGTACCTACTATCAACAAAAAAAGAAACGCCAGCAGATGCAGAAGTCATTAGTCATCAGCTTATGTTACGTGCCGGTATGATCCGCAAAAATGCATCAGGTTTATACAGCTGGTTACCAACAGGACTCAAAGTACTACGTAAAGTAGAAGCCATTGTTCGTCAAGAAATGATGAAAGCTGGCGCCATCGAAATTTCCATGCCCATGGTACAACCTGCCGATCTTTGGACAGAAACTGGACGCTGGGAAAAATTTGGCCCTGAATTATTGCGCTTTCAAGATAGGCATAATCGTGATTTCGTTTTAGGGCCGACTCACGAAGAAGTCATCACAGATATTGTGCGTAAAGAAGTCAACTCTTACAAACAATTACCGTTAAATTTATTCCAGATCCAAACTAAATTTCGTGATGAAGTCCGCCCCCGTTTTGGTGTCATGCGCTCTCGTGAATTTTTAATGAAAGATGCCTATTCTTTTCATCTTAATCAAGAAACCATGGATGAAACTTATCAATCCATGTTTACTGCTTACAGTAATATCTTATCTCGCATGGAACTGTCATTCCGCCCAGTACTTGCCGATACAGGTTCCATTGGCGGCAGTCTATCTCATGAATTTCATGTGTTAGCCAATAGCGGTGAAGACTTAATTGCTTATTCAACTGAAAGTGATTACGCGGCAAATATTGAAAAAGCCCAAGCTCCACTGCCAACCAATGAGAGAAAAGCCCCGACTCAGACATTAGCTGAACTTGATACTCCCAATGCTAAAACCATTGCAGCACTTGTGTCAGAACATAATATTGCCATTGAGCAAACAGTCAAAACCATCATAGTAAAAGGTGCCAATAACGAAACGCCTCTTGTCGCCTTAGTGATTCGAGGCGATCATGAACTCAATGAAGTCAAAGCTGAAAACTTAAAGGCTGTCCTGTCACCATTAACCTTTGCAGAAGAAGCAGACATTCGTGCGGCGATTGGCGCAGGTCCAGGTTCATTAGGCCCAGTCAATTTATCGATGCCTATCATTATCGATCACAGTGTTAATGTAATGAATGATTTCGTCGCAGGAGCAAATCAAGACGGTAAACACTTCACTGGTATCAATTGGGAACGGGATTTACCACAAGCCGAGACTGCTGATTTACGCAATATCATTGAAGGTGAAGCTAGCCCTTGTGGCCAAGGTAACATAGCCTTACTCCGTGGCATTGAAGTCGGACATATCTTTCAACTGGGCACAAACTACTCCGAGTCAATGCATGCTAATGTACTTGACGAAAATGGAAAATCTAAACCCCTCCTCATGGGATGCTATGGAATAGGCGTCAGTCGTATAGTCGCAGCTGCGATTGAACAGAACCATGACGATCGTGGTATTATTTGGCCTAAAGCCATTGCACCATTCAGTGTTGGCATATTGCCCATGAATATGCATAAATCCCATCGCGTGAAAGATATGGCTGAAAAGCTCTATCAAGATCTCAATGACCTTGGAGTAGAAGTGCTATTTGATGATCGTAAAGAGCGCCCTGGTGTCATGTTTGCAGATATGGAACTTATTGGACTTCCTCATGTGATTGTTATTGGCGATCGTAATATCGATAACGGTGTCTTTGAATACAAAAATCGCCGTACTGGTGAAAAACAAGATATCCCCTTTGTTCAAATAATCGACTTCATAACATCTGCTTAAACATACAAAAAGCCTTTAATGCCATATTAAAGGCTTTTATTTCCCCATTGAATCTCTTTAGTACTCGATAAGATGATCAATATCATGATGCATTGTTCATTGTTCATTGTTCATTGTTCATTGTTCATTGTTCATTGTTCATTGTTCATTGTTCATTGTTCATTGTT
>NZ_CANLZC010000055.1 GCF_947495455.1 uncultured Shewanella sp.
GTTATATGAAGAACCATCTTATTTATCGCAATGTCTTCGGGATTATTTAGAATAAAAATATGAGGGGATCTTTAAGGTATGAGCCAGTAGATATTGACGTTTTTAGAGATTATAGCGTTAAGGTGTATGAAATTAATAAGTTTGATGCACATTTTGCTTCGATGAAAACAAATAGTGGCAATTCACATGGCGCTGTTTTTTACGAGCAATCAGGTAAAGTTAACTTATGGGATAGAGTGCGAATAGAAATTGCCAAATATTTTGCATAGATAGCCATAAGACCAATGTTTAAATGTCAGCCAAACTCTTATGTGAATAACTCAGTCGAGTTATTTGGAATAGGCCCCAAGGTAACTTCTATCAATACTGTACGCGAAATTACCTTCCCGTTACTTCGTATCTCCCTAAAAGAGTAATAGACAAGGTGAAGCCAGTTTGACGAATTGATTAAATTGAAGGAAAAAGCCCTAGCACTTGGTATGGGTATTTAATTCTTAGATTCTGGATATTGGCCATCATCATGTTTAAAATGACGACATTGGCTCCTTTAAAAATGCCAGCTCTTCAGCAGATGAGAGCCTACCTAGTGCCTCGTTGCGATGCGGGTAACGACCAAATCGATCAATGATTTCTTTATGCCGATATACAAATTTTCTGACAAACTGTTTTGCTTTGGGTGGAAACAAAAAACCACTAATCAATTTATCATAGTAGACCTTTGAAAGCATTTGAATATATTTATTTTCACTATGCATTAATGGCAAGTAGAAAAAATATTTTTGGAAGGTATTTAAATGCTTATCAAATCCATTATTCAAGCCACACATACAGGCATATAGGGCTTTTTTATCAAAAGAAAAAGCCTCGGCTTTATTTCTAAACATATGTCTAGGAAATTGATCAAATAAAATAATATAAGCAAGGTTTTTATGTTTACAATAAATCCAATCATCGTATTTACCATCATTTTCCATGTCTAGCATGCTAGAGAATTTTTCAATAATTTCATCATCAATCTGTGATGTAGAATTAAACCACCAAGGCTTTTGTTTTGTGATTAATTTTCTCAGTATATCTAAACGATAATTATCATAGAACCAATAAGATAAAATAGTGTTTGCTTCATCCATTGCTTTGTTCTCCTTGACTGCAATATTTATTGCTACGGATATTTAAAGGTAAACTCATAGAAGTGTTTCTCCATATTCTAATTAAATCATCTTTGTTGGTAATATTATTTAAGGCATTTAGACTTACAATGCCTATTTTAACATTATCACAACCAGCAATAAGATCTGCATCTATAGGATTCTTTCGTAAAAAGAAGGTTTTTCCAAAAAAATGACCTTCCATTATTATTTCTTTAACTTGACCATTCTCACTTACAAGTACAAAACCGTTTAAAACAAAATAGCTGCAGCGTTCATACTTTTCCCCTTTTTTTATAATCAAGTCTCCTTTTTGGTAATTTACCACTACAGAGTTGGAAAAAAAATTATTAACTGATTTTTCTGATACACCATGGAATAAAGTATCTTTTAATTTTTCAGAAGGTAAATCCTTATGGTTTATTTTTTTAAACAAATCGCTGCACTCATTACTTTCTATTTTCTTTACTAAACTTATTAAATTAACACTTAACTTTTTTGTTTTTTTAAGTCTTGAGAAAAATAAGACTAACTTAAAAAAAATATAATTGGGATTGTAAGTAAATAGCGCCATAGGTACTCTATGACCATTATTTTCTTTCTTTACATTTAGATAGGAAAAAGGCCTAAAACCTCGTTTTAATGCATACCAATATAACATAGGCTTTATTAACGCAACAGCCATTACCTTTCCATTCATTATCATGAATTGATAGACCGCCATTATCAATTTAGTAACGATAAGATATTTAGCTTCAGATGGATCGACACAAAATCCTACCACTATGAAGATATTGGGTAATATTTCCCGAGGTAACTCATTAATCCTGTACTCTACCATTAGTTTTTTTGATTTAAGTAAATATTTTGCCTCTACGAGTTTGACAACGCCTACCACTTGACCATTTTTATTTCTGCAAGAAAAATGGCAAATATTGGAAGAGGCTTTTTCTTTTTCTATAGACTCAATATCAAACCTCATCACTCGGCCAAATGATTTGTTGATTAAAGCTTCACATTCGTCAAGTTGTTCCATGTTCTGAATTTTTTCAACTTTATATGAAAAAAATCTAATTATGCTTTTCAACATAAATGGTGTCCCCTTGAGTGACTGCTATGTTTCTAATAGATTAGAAACAATCAATGAGCACAACAGGTTTTTCAGCCAGTCTTCATTACATTATTACATTGATATCGTCTGACTGGTTATAATATCGAATGATACACTCTGACAATATAGAAAAGTAATGTATTGTCGTCGTCAGTCTTAAGTGCGAATCAAGACTAGCTAATAGAATGGTTTTTTGTTTCCAATCTAGACTTTATTACTACATCATTAGGTAAGCTGCATGTTCTTAACCTTAAAATATAACTGCATTCATTTTTTTATGGTTAAAGAGGTTTGAATCGCTATTTGAAACTCTTCACCACCTTTGTGACTATCAAACACTTTGATTTCTTGTTAAAATCGCCGCCTTTGATTTTGGTTATGGACTTTTGATTTGACTTCGCATTTGAACCCTCATTCTGGCGCTATTTCTGGGCGTAAAACAGATCATGCTGCTGACACGCATTCTGATGTATCAGACGATCTTGCTTCATATAAGCAGACGGGGGCAGATGATGTGCCTTCTTCAAAAGAGAATGCCAGTTCTCAAACAAATGCCAGTACTGAGATAAATGCCGCCAGTACTCAGATAAATGATACTCAAATGAAAATGCCTCATCCATTGTCATCGGCATTTTTAAAAACTTGTTTTCAGGCAGATGCGGCTCGTATTAGAAAGCGTTTATTTCGATTGAATAAACCCGCTCATTCTTCTGATAAGAAGAGAAACCATAAGCATGTAAAGGCGCAGCAAGGAAAAGACAAGATTGATGATACAGCATCAAACCCGCAAGCAGTAGCCAAAAAGCATGAAGAACTTGAAAGGCTGACCGAGCAGGCTCTAAAATCGCGGGAAAAAGTCGAGCAACGTCTCGCTAATCGACCTAAGATTAATTACCCCGAAAATCTGCCCATTTCCCAAAAGCGTGAAGAAATTGCCGCGGCGATTGCCGCAAATCAAGTGGTGATTGTGGCGGGGGAGACGGGATCGGGTAAAACCACTCAGCTGCCTAAAATTTGTTTGGATTTGGGCTTAGGTACTCGCGGACTTATAGGTCATACTCAGCCCAGACGATTAGCCGCTCGCAGTGTGGCGACGCGTATTGCTGAAGAAATGAAAACCCCTTTGGGTGAAGCTGTGGGTTTTAAAGTACGTTTTGCCGATGCCATTCAGCCCGAGTCATATATAAAACTCATGACAGATGGTATTTTATTGGCGGAGCTGACTTCCGATAAGTTTCTCGATCAATATGACGCTATTATTATCGATGAGGCCCATGAGCGCAGTTTAAACATTGATTTTATTTTGGGGTACTTGAAAAAAGTATTGAAAAAACGTCCCGATTTGAAAGTGATTGTGACCTCAGCCACCATTGATGTTAAGCGTTTTTCAAAGCATTTTAATGATGCACCTGTTATTGAAGTTTCTGGACGCACTTATCCGGTGGAGACCCGTTATCGGCCCTTGGTGTCGAATGATGATACCGACATGGATATGATGGATGGTATTTTTGCCGCCACCGATGAGCTGGTTAACGAAGGCTTAGGGGATATTCTTATTTTCTTAAGCGGTGAGCGTGAAATTCGTGATGTGGCTGAGCAGCTTAATAAGCGTCAATATCGAGACACCGAAATTTTGCCCTTGTATGCCAGATTATCCTATGGCGAGCAGTCTAAAGTCTTTAACAGCCACGTGGGGCGACGCATTGTATTGGCCACTAACGTGGCAGAAACCTCGTTAACGGTTCCTGGGATACGTTATGTGATTGATCCCGGATTTGCACGCATTAGTCGTTACAGTTACCGCACTAAAGTTCAACGTTTGCCTATTGAAGCCATTTCACAGGCGAGCGCGAATCAACGTCAAGGGCGTTGTGGTCGTGTGGCGGAGGGGATCTGTATTCGTTTGTACAGTGAAGAGGATTTTAATAATCGCCCAGAATTTACCGATCCCGAGATTTTGCGCACTAACTTAGCGTCAGTGATTTTGAAAATGTTGGCCATTGGACTTGGGGATATTGAGCATTTTCCCTTTATTCAAGCGCCAGATCCCCGTTACATTCGTGATGGTTTTTTATTACTTGAAGAATTGGAGGCGGTAGATAAACACAAGCAAGGGCTCAAATTGACGCCTTTGGGTAAGCAATTGGCACACATTCCGGTGGACCCCCGCTTAGCCCGTATGGTGATCGAAGGGAATAAAAACGCTTGTTTGCATGAAGTGCTAGTGATCGCCTCGGCCTTGTCTATTCAAGATCCTCGTGAACGGCCAATGGATAAACAGCAAGCCGCGGATCAGGCCCATCAACGTTTTATTGATAGTGACTCGGATTTTATTGCTTGGCTCAATTTGTGGGATTTTATTAAAACCAGTCAAAAACAATACAGCAGTAATCAGTTTAGAAAACAGTGTAAGAAAGAATTCTTGGCTTACATGCGGGTTCGTGAGTGGCAAGACTTGTATGCACAATTAAAGCAAGCGACTCATGATTTGAAATGGACACTCAATACGGTCAATGAAGAGATTAATTACGAGCTATTACATCGATCGCTGCTAACAGGCTTGCTCAGTCATATTGGCTTTAAAGATAAAGACAAAGAGTACCTTGGTGCTCGTAATCGTAAGTTTTTTGTGTTTCCCGGCTCACCACTGGCTAAAAAAGGCCCTAAATGGGTGATGGCGGCAGAGCTGACTGAAACGTCCCGTTTATTTGCTCGCTGTTGCGCGAAAATTCAACCCGAGTGGATTGTGCCCTTGGCCCAACATTTAGTAAAAAAGCACTATTTTGAGCCTCATTTTGAAGCCAAGCAGGGCAGTGTGATGGCTTTTGAAAATCAAGTCTTGTATGGTTTAACGATAGTGAATCGTCGCAAGATCCAGTATGGGCCTGTTGATCCTGCAGAAGCTCGAAATATTTTTATTCGTAGCGCCTTGGCAGAAGGGCAATTGCGAACAAAAGAGGCCTTTTTCATCAATAATCAAAAATTATTGCTTGATATTGAGTCATTGGAGCATAAATCTCGTCGCCGAGATATTTTGGTGGATGAGCAAGTGTTAGTGGACTTTTATCAAGCTAAAGTGCCCGATGCCATTTATAACGCGGCCTCTTTTCACCGCTGGTGGAAAAAAGCGCAACAACAAGCGCCCAACTTACTGAATTTTGAGCGTGATAGTTTGATGCAGCGCAGTGACAGTCATGTGTCGGCATTGGATTTTCCAGAGCGTTGGCAAAAAGGTAATTTGCAGCTACAGGTGAGTTATCATTTTGAGCCATCCGCCAATGATGATGGCGTGTCGGTGCACATTCCCGTGGCTCTGATTAACCAAGTTGATGACAGTGATTTTGACTGGCAAGTGCCCGGTTTACGTGAAGAAAAAGTGGTGGCGCTGATCCGCTCCTTGCCTAAAACTTTAAGGCGTAATTTTGTGCCTGCACCCGATTACGCGCAGGCTTGTGTTCAGGCCATGACGCCCTTTGAATTACCCTTAGTTGATGCCATGTGTAAGCAGTTATTACGCATGAGTGGCGTTAGGATCGCGCCGACGGATTTTGATGTGTCTCAGCTGAGCCAACATTTACAAGTGAACTTTAAGATTGAAGGCAATAAAGGCGAATTATTGGCACAAGGGCGGAATTTATTGCCACTCAAAGACAGCATGCAAGGGCAAGTTTCTCAAGCTATTCGTCAAGTGGCCGATGCGGGCATTGAGCAAGATGCGCTGACGACTTGGTCATTTGGCGATTTACCTAAGCAATATCAGCAGCGTAAAGGTCATTTTGAAGTCAAAGCGTTTCCGGCGTTAGTAGCCCATAAAGCCAGTGTATCCATTAAATTATTTGATAATGAGCATGAGGCGGATAAAGCCCATTTGGCGGGTCTTAAAACCTTATTACTGCTTAATATTCCCTCTCCGGTAAAATATTTGCAAAAGAGTTTGCCCAATAAGGCCAAATTGGCCATGTACTTTAATCCTTTTGGACAAGTACAAGTGCTAATCGATGACATTTTATCGGCAGCCGTGCAGCGTCTATTGGATGAAAAACAGCTCGATATTCGTGACGAGGCCAGTTTTAATGCCGCGAAAGATTGGGTTCGACAAGAGCTCAATCCCACGGCGGAGAAGATTTCACTGGATGTGGAAGCCATTTTGACGTTATACCAACAAGTGAAGAAACGCTTAAAGGGAAAAATCAGTCTCGATATTGCTTTTGCCATGAGTGATATCCATGCTCAGCTTGATAAGCTGGTGTTTAAAGGTTTTGTCCAAAGCTGTGGTTGGCAGCGTCTGCCTGATGTGTTGCGGTATTTAAAGGCCATTGAAAAGCGGTTAGAGAAATTACCCGTGGATCCCAATCGAGACAGATTGCATATGCACAGCATCAGTAAAGTGCAAGCGCAGCTGGATACTCAATTGGCCAAGCTGCCAAAAAACATGCCTGTACCTGAGGTCTTAGTGGAGGCGCGGTGGATGATTGAAGAATATCGCGTATCGTGTTTTGCGCAAATATTGGGCACTGCTTGCCCTATTTCGGAAAAACGCATTTTAAATAAAATTGCCGAACTTTGATGGCGCTATCGCTTATGATGAGCTCGTATGACGGTTTTCATCATAGATGGGTTGTCGATTAAGTGACTAACCTATTTTAGGAAATATACCCGTGACTGTATCACGGGTATAAATAGGTTCTGAGCTATAGATGCGGCTATGGATCTAATAGTTCAGAACCTCTATTCTTGTTAAGAAAATTGATCTGTTAAATGGGGGGACATTAACCCATCAAGTGTTTGATTATTCATCGTCACTCTCATAAACACTGTCATCATAATCACTATCGCTGTCATCATCGTCGAAATAGGCTTGAATGTGAGCCAATGCGGCATCATCTTTTGCTACAAGGACATAACGATCGTCGGCCAGTGAAAGGTTCATGACTTTATTTTGGTCGAGATCGTTAAAAATTGCACCGACTTTAACTTGGTAGATGTTGATATGATCTTGTAATGCATTTAGATTTTCAATGAGTTGTTCTTTGTCGTCTAGATTAAATGATTCAGAGCTGGCGTACTTTTTTGTCAGTAATTCAGATAGCTTAACTGTCTGTTTAAGATGAATGACATTGTCTTCTGTTTGAGTCAAGGTATCAAGATTAGTGTTATTAACCCCTTTAGAAATATCAATTTTATGTATGCTTAATTCAAGAGGGTAGTTATGCTTGTCGGCAAGGGATACTAGGGTATCTTTGATCTTGTGAAGTTGTGTGTCTGTGTATAAGTGCTCAACTTCTATGTCATTGACGAGTGCTGTACAATTCACATTTTGCATGATACGACTTAATAAAAAACCGTAACTCCAATTTGTTAATTGGCCGTCTTGGTACTCTTGCCAAATCTCAGTTCCCTCTGGTACTTTTGGGTGCTGCTCATAATAACTGGCAAAGGCTGGGAAGTTAAATATGGGGGTCTTTTTGTCCGCTTTATTATAAATGACGCTAACGAGACCATCTTTGTTGGCGCGAGTTTGTGTTAACTGTGTGTATTCGTTATTGTCTATGGCGAGTCGTTTATTGTAAAAGTCGTCAAAGAGGGCAATATGTTGAATTTCTGCTCGTGTTGTTGTTCCGTGATAGGCCTGAGCTAACAAAAGTTTTTCATGCGGGTTTTTCATTAAGGTTAATAGTTGGGTTTGCTTCTCAGCGCTGGTTAATTGATAACCTTCTTTGCGCAGATCTTGCATTTGTTTTTCATAGGCTTGTTTATCTTGAGGTGTGAAGACCTCATTGTTTTTCATGCGATCGGCTATGTGTATGATATTTTCTTGAGCAAACTGTGGTGAGCGTGTTAAAAATGTGCTGTCGTCATGAGATACTAATGTCCTAGTGCGGCCATTTTGCTTATCAAATACAGTGATGTTAAAACCCGTTTTTGTTTCTTTGAGATCAAATGAGAAGGTATATCGGGCCATTTCTTCGTTTAATGCATAAATATGTTGAGTGATATGCTTGCCCTGTATGATATCTGTTAGCATATCAAAATATTCTTGTCTATAACCGGATTTTGTCATTTGACTCACAATCTGATCTAACAATTTTTGCTCGACATGATGAAAAGCATTGGGAGCGATCTTTTTCGCTTCGATTGGTTGAAGAGTATCGAGCATTGCCTCTGTGGTTTTGTGTTTTGGCTGGGTAGAAGTGAGTTCTAGTGTTTTAGCCTTTGGTTGTGATCTTGTGTTCTCATTACTAAGGGCTAATTTAAGTCTTGATTGTGCCTTTTCATTCATCAAAAATGTGGCGGTATTCTGATCTTGAGCGACTTCAAGATGAGGTTTTTTCATCGCTTCTTGTTTGTGTTCTTGATCGTTTTTAGCTTGGTTGTTTGTATCTTGATGCCTTGTTTTATTTTGATTGTGTGTTTTATTATCATTGAGTAATGGAATATTCGTTCCTTGTGTACCCTTAGGTGATATTGGCATGTCGATGTCGAGTACATCGTTTACTGTATTGTCCTGCTTGTTGATAATATGATTGTCAAATGTACTATGCTTCTGTGTGATGAGATCCCGTGCTAAATAGGCCGTTAATGCCTCTTTTATTTTTGGATCTGACACTTCACTGAGGAGTATCTTTTTATTGCTAGCATCTTGCATGATCTCAAAGAGATTAAGTGTTTTTATTGTCTGGTTGTCAATGTTAAAACTAACGATCCCTTTGTCAATATTCGGTTTTATTTCAAAGTATTGTTGGAAATAGGCTGAACATTCACCTTTCATTCCCTTTAGTGCATCGACGCTTTGCTTAAAGTCAGTGGTATTGGTTAAAACAGTATAATAGCCCATAGCAACGCCTCGGTTGACGCCGGAGAACCAGTCTTTAATGGTGTTCCAGATTTTTTCATAAAATTGTTGTTGCTCAACGGATTTTACATAGACATCAACGGCTTTGCCGTGATTATTCTTCAGTTGCAGATGGACGGGATCCGTGGTTGATGTTGGTGTCGCTGGTATTGATGTTGGCATGGCTAATACCTTCCTAAGTCATTAAAAAAATGAACTATATATGAGTTACTCTGATAAAAATTCCATTTTTTTACATCAATTATCGTAAATGAATAGTGAGGTGAAAGTCATTCGCATTTAGAGGAGGATTGGGGCTAATGAGCTGTTTCATTGGCTGTGGTTGGACTTTTTACGCTTGCTGACTAAGCTTTAGAAAAAAAACACGGGTAGTGATGATGCTTGATAAAATGACCGTATTATCCCCAACAGCCATTTTAGGCTATGGTTTTCCATTAGCTTCTTTTGAGCGCGGTATGGCCATGAAGCCTGATGTTATTGCCGTTGATGCAGGCTCGGTGGATCCCGGCCCTTTTTATTTAGGCTCAGGAAAATCTTTTACGGATAGGGCAGCCGTGAAACGGGATTTATTGCACATGATAACGGCAGGCATAAAAGCGGCTATTCCAGTGATTGTGGGATCTTCTGGAGGATCGGGTGCCAAAGCTCACCTCGACTGGACCTTGAATATTGTGCAAGAATTGCTTGTTGAGCAAGGCTTAACAGCAAAAATTGGAGTGATTTCTGCCGATATTGACAAGCAGCTTGTCATTGATGCAATGAATGATAATAAAGTGACCCCATTGGCGGGGTTAACCCCATTATTAGCAGAAGATGTGCAAGCGTCCACATCCATTGTCGCTCAAATGGGAACAGAGCCATTTATTGAGGCCCTTGATGCGGGTTGTCAGATTATTTTAGCGGGAAGAGCCTATGATCCCGCTGTATTTGCCGCTTTACCTATAAAAAGAGGTTTTGATGCGGGCTTAGCCATTCATATGGGGAAAATTTTAGAATGTGCGGCTATTGCCGCAACGCCGGGTTCGGGCTCAGATTGTGTGGTCGGGGTGATTGATCAATCGGGTTTTACTCTTGTTCCATGCAGTGATGTAAGACACTTTACTGAAGATTCTGTGGCTGCCCATACCTTGTATGAAAAATCGAACCCTTATGTGTTACCCGGTCCTGGGGGAAGCTTAGATTTAACCCAGGTTCAGTTTAGAGCATTAGCCTATGGGCAAGTGCGTGTGACAGGAAGCCGTTTTGTAAAAGATGAGGTTTATCGTGTGAAATTAGAGGCGGCGCGATTGCAAGGTTATCGGACGGTGAGCATTGCAGGTATTCGCGATCCTATTATGATTGCCGAAATAGATGAAATATTAGCGACCATCAAAGACAAAATGTTTGTTAGGATGAAAGAAGATCACATAGAGGGGTTTGTTGATTTTCATGTCTATGGTAAAAATGCTGTCATGGGGCAGCAAGAACCTGTAAAAGCCAGTCAAGCCCATGAATTAGGTGTGGTTATTGAAGTGGTTGCGAAAGAACAAAGTATTGCCGATAGTATTTGCAGTTTAACCCGTTCGACATTATTGCATTATGGCTACCCAAATCGCATTGCGACAGCAGGAAATTTGGCCTTTCCTTTTTCTCCCTCTGACTTAAGCGCTGGGCCTGTTTATGTTTTTTCAATGTATCATTTAATTGAAATGCAAGAGCGTTCCTTTTTTAAATTGAAGGTGATGAATTGATGAAAAAGACACTGACTGAGCTTGCTAAGGTGATCCGCTCTAAAAACTGTAGCCCTTTTGAGTTGACGTTTGATATTATTTTTAATGATAGAGAAGATTATGAACAATTAAAGCGCTCGCAGCAGATAAACAATGCGTTAATTGCTCGTTTATACAATATTTCTGTTGATGAGGTGAAATCAATTATTTATTTTGAACCTGCTAAGGCGATCAAAATAGTGATTAATCGCACTCAATCTTCAGGTAGTAAAGGAGACACAGATGTGTATGGTGCTCAGCAACATGCCCCCTTGCTGGGAGTGATACTTGATTATTGATTATTGATTATTGATTATTGATTATTGATTATTATTTCATTGTTTTTAATTTTTTTCTTTTTTCTTTTTTCTTTTTTATATTTTCTTATTTATATCTCATCTTAAATTAGTACTCAATAATTTATTTAATTCGCACTTTGATATTTAATATATTATTTAAGTGATTAAAATTTTTAGTGAGTGATTTTGTTATGGTAATACTTAAAATAAAGGGTTCGATATAATGAAAATCTTGATTTTTAATCTAATACTTTATGGTTGTTCTTATGGTTATCAATAATCGCAGTGATTTTTTATTAGCATGATTTTTATTGAATTTTTCATACATTAGCAAAAGTTAATGTTTTATGTTTGACAAGTTTATTCCCTGTACTAGCCTTAGATCGAAATACTGATGTGATGTAAGACATATTATAAAGCAGTACGCTTGTTGTATAAGTATTGAGCTTTATGGAAATGTTTAAGTCATTTAATTCATGGTGATGAAAAGGCATATCATTGTTAGTCGTTAATTTTGAATAATAGTACAGTTTTATATTCATAATAATGAGTGGTATGTGTGATTTATCTTGATGGTGATCATTTTTCAACTTACACTTATAAGGATATTTAAATGTTTAAAAAAAGTATCATCTCTTGTTCAATTTTAGGACTATTTTCTTTTCTACCTTCGATTACTTTTTCAGCGACTCAGCTTGATTTACGTAATAACCAGACTCAATTATTAGGTATTAATACCGATAAAAATGATTTGAGAAGTTTACTTAACTTCAATGATAATGACGGTCTTGAATTATTAAAACAACGGATCACATCAGCGAATATGACCCATACTCGCTATCGTCAGCTATATCAAGGGATCCCTGTTTGGGGGCACCATGTGTTAGTGACATCAGATGAGTCTCAGCAAGTGGTCGCGCTTCACGGGGCATTGCTTAAAGGTATTGAAAAAGATATCAGTACTCAAAGTATACTAAGCAATAAAATACAGCCTAAAAAAGTGCTGATAAAGCAGCAAAATGCATTGAAAGCCCAAAATCCTCTAGTGAAAGACTGGGTTTTTGAGAATATTATTAGTGAGAAAGTGATTTATTTAAATGAAAGAAATCAAGCTAAATTGGCTATTTTTATCTCCTTCTTTGCTGACTCAGTCAAGGGAGGCAATCCCACTCGGCCCACTTATATTATCGATGCGATAACGGGAGATATGATAGAGACTTATGATGCTTTGGCTTTTGCGAATGGTACAGGCCCAGGCGGTAATGAAAAAGTGGGTCAATATCATTATGGTACGGATTTTCCTACTTTTGATATTGCTGATCTTGATGGTAGCACTTGCCAAATGCAAAACACCAATGTCAAAACCGTTGATTTAAATCATGGTACATCAGGCACCTCAGTATACGAGTTTGGTTGCTATGAAAATACCAAAAAAGAAATCAATGGGGCTTATTCTCCACTTAATGATGCTCACTTCTTTGGTGGAGTGGTGTTTGATATGTTTAACGATTGGTATCAAACCGCGCCACTCACTTTTCAATTAATCATGAGAGTCCATTATTCCAATGATTATGAGAATGCATTTTGGAATGGTTCTTCCATGACTTTTGGTGATGGGAGGAATACCTTCTATCCATTAACGTCGCTCGATGTTTCTGCTCATGAAGTGAGCCATGGCGTGACCGAGCAAAATTCGAATTTACAATATTCGAATCAGCCTGGGGGAATTAATGAATCATTTTCTGATATTTCAGGGGATGCGGCCGAGTTTTATATGAAAGGCACCAATGATTTTTTAGTGGGAGCGGATATTTTTAAAGCGGCAACGGGGGCGCTGCGCTATTTTGCCGATCCTACATTGGATGGTCGCTCTATTGGGCATGTGGATGACTATTATGATGGATTAAATGTGCACTATTCCAGTGGGGTTTTTAATCGAGCTTTTTATCATTTGGCCACGACACCAGGTTGGGATACTCGTAAAGCTTTTGATCTTTGGGTGAAAGCCAATTTAGATTACTGGGGGCCACTGACCAATTTCCAACAAGGAGCTGAAGGTATTTTAGATGCCGCTATAGCGCTGAAAGAGACGAACCCGAATTTTGATTATCCTGCGACTGATGTGCGTGATGCGTTTGCGGTTGTGGGAATTGATTTAGTGTTGCCTGATGAGCCAGTGGCAAATTTTGAGTTTAGTAAAGCGTTTTTAACCGTGAGTTTTATGGATACAAGTACCAGTCCAAATGGCAATATTACCACTTGGGCGTGGGATTTTGGTGATGGAAATAGTGATGTAATACAAAATCCTGTTCATACTTATGCCGATCCGGGTGTGTACCAAGTGGGTTTGACAGTCACGGATGCTGATGACCGTTCTCATTCAGTGATGCAAAGTATTAGCGTTTCTTCAACATTGGATTATTGTGCAGTATCAGGTGGTTCAAATAATTATGAGTGGATAAGTGGTGTCAGTGTGGGAAGCTTTAATCATAGCTCTGGGGCCAGTGGTTATTCTGACTTTAGAGGGCAAGTGATTGATATAACTAAAGGCACTGGATACGCTATGGTATTAACACCGGGGTATTCTGGTGCATCTTATACTGAGAATTGGTTTATTTGGGTTGATTTAAATCAAGATGGTGACTTTGATGATGCAGGAGAGGAGCTCTTCAATGGTACTGGCTCAAATGCAATAACAGGACTATTAACAGTGCCTACGACTGCAATGACGGGCCAGACAGTAATGAGAGTGTCTATGCAGTGGAACTCGTCAGTTGCTGCATGTGAAGCCTTTAGTTGGGGAGAAGTCGAAGACTACACCATTAATGTTCAATAATTAGCCTGAAGAGTTAAGCGACTAGAGTCAATGTCTATTGATGGTATAAATTAAAATAGATTGAGTTGTGATGTTGATTGATGAAAAAGGAGGCGCATATTGCGTCTCCTTTTTAATGTTAAGATAAGTATGAAAGCGGCTTAAGCTGCTTGCTCATGATGCTTTTTTGCTGTCATTTGAGCTTGTAACTCCTCAGGTGAAAAATCATCGACATTAATAGACTTCATTCGTCCTATTTCTGCTTTTTCTAATAGTGCGACTTCATCATCAGTTAATACACCTAAGGTTTTCCCTTCTGCCGCCACTTTATCAAGCCACATGAAAGGTAAACGTTTATTGGCTGCTTTACAGACTTTATCAAACAAAGGTTCTGCGGCCAGAAGATCTTTAAAGGCTTCTTCTTGCATACCAATGGGATTATTTTCATGGGCGGCAAAATATTGGCCATTACCTAAACGATCACGACTTGCACCGGGCGTTTGCATAATGGCAGCGACTTTTCCATCAAGCACATCACTTGGGCGGGTGATCGGGCGTCCAAAGGGAAAGATCACGAAACGTAAAACACGGCCTAGTCCCATAGGGAAGTTATCCAGTAATTCATCTAGAGACGTTTGCAGTTTATGCAATGAATCTTCAACTGCCCATTGAACAAGGGGCAAATCTTCTGTTTTACGGCCGTCATCTTGATAACGCTTAAGCGTGGCAGACGTTAAATACAGCTGGCTTAATAAGTCTCCTAGGCGAGCCGAAATACGTTCTTTACGTTTTAAGTTACCGCCTAATGTGGCCATCGCTAAGTCAGAAAGCAAGGCTAAGTTAGCACTAAAACGGTTCATGTGCTGATAATAACGCTTCGTTTTATCAGAATAGGGCGCGTTAGAGAAACGGCTTGAGGTCAAACCTAGCCATAAGCTACGCACAAAGTTACTGGCTGCGAAGCCCATGTGACCAAAAATAGCAGCATCAAAGTCATTTAAGCCTTTATTCGCATCGGGATCAAAAGCTGACTTCATCTCGGCTAGAACATAAGGGTGGCAGCGAATGGCACCTTGTCCATAAATGATCATTGAGCGAGTCAGAATATTAGCGCCTTCAACGGTAATGGCGATGGGGGCTGCTTGATAGCCTCGACCTAAGTAGTTATTAGGGCCAAGACAGACACCTTTTCCGCCATGAATATCCATAGCATCAATAATGCCTTTTTGCATTCGATCGGTTAAATGGTATTTAACGATAGCTGAGATGACAGAAGGTTTTTCACCTAAATCGATGCCTGTGGTCGTTAATGAAGCTACAGCATCCATCAGGTAAGCATTACCCCCGATGCGGGCCATTGGCTCTTCAATGCCTTCAAGTTTACCGATAGGTAATTTAAATTGACGGCGAATGCGAGCATAAGCCCCTGTCGCTAGTGCGTTTGTTTTAATGCCACCTGCGGCATTGGAGGGGAGTGTAATACCACGGCCAACGGATAAGCATTCAACCAACATACGCCAACCTTGCCCCGCCATTTCTGGGCCACCGATAATAAAGCTTAATGGAACAAAGACCTCGTTACCTTGAGTAGGGCCATTTTGGAACATGCAATTGAGTGGGAAGTGACGGCGACCTGTGATCACGCCTTTTAAATCTGTTGGAATAAGGGCACAGGTGATCCCAAGCTCTTTTTTGTCGCCTAATAAGCCATTCGGATCTTGAAGCTTAAAGGCAAGCCCTAATACAGTGGCAACAGGCGCAAGGGTGATATAGCGCTTGTTCCACGTGAGTTTCATGCCTAAGACTTCTTCACCTTCCCATTGGCCTTTACAGACAACACCGAAATCTGGAATGGCACCCGCATCTGAGCCTGCTTCTGGGCTGGTCAATGCAAAGCAAGGGACTTCAAGGCCTTTGGCAAGACGGGGTAAATAGTGATTTTGTTGTTCGACTGTGCCGTAATGTTGTAATAATTCCCCAGGACCAAGAGAATTAGGGACACCCACTGTTGAGGCCAGCTCACTACTGACTCCGGCTAATTTTTGTAAAACCCGCGATTGTGCATAGGCAGAAAATGCTAATCCACCATATTGTTTTTTAATGATCATGGCAAAGAAGCCATTATCTTTTAAATATTGCCAAACTTCTTCGGGAAGATCCGCAAGTTGATGTGACACTTGATGTTGATTGACCATGGCACAAACGGTTTCAACAGGCCCATCAATAAAAGCTTGTTCTTCAGCGGATAAGGTGGCTTTTGGATAATTGTGCAGTTTCTTCCAATTAGGGTTTCCCGCAAAAAGATCCGCTTCCCACCATGTGGTTCCCGCTTCAATCGCTTCTTTTTCCGTTGATGACATTTCAGGCATGATCCCGCGATATACTTTCAATAACGGGCGGGTGATGAAATTTTTGCGAAAAGAGGTTAAATTAAGAGGTAAGGCTATGATAAAAAAGGCGATCCAAGCAATAGGGGAGATGATGTTCATCATCGAACCTGCCACCATTATAATGCCAGCACCAAGTGTTGCAGTCAGCAACGATACTCGTAAATAGGTTAATCCACCTAATACTAAGATCATCGCTATAATCCAAAGTAGCGTATTCACTGTCTTTCTCCTTTAAAGTGTGACCCCATCATTGAAAACGGTCACTAATCGTTACTGGCATTCAGACCCCGTTATTGTTCGTGGTCTGACCTGTATAATATAAAATTTAAACCTTAGTGAAAAGTAATACAAGCTTTTTTAAACATTTGTTTGAATATTTATTATTTTTAATTATTTAATCTGGCGCAATAACTGGGTAAAATGGCGTAAAATTGAGGTTTATCGTGTATAGAGTAGGTGAAGTAAAATGTGTGAACTGCTGGCCATGAGCGCGAATGTGCCAACTGATATCGTGTTTAGTTTTACAGGGTTGGCGGAAAGAGGGGGAGTCACGGGTCCTCATGTTGATGGTTGGGGGATCACTTTTTATGAAGGTAAAGGCAGTCGTTCTTTTAAAGATGCTTGTCCAAGCAGTGAATCGTATATTGCAACTATGATTAAATCCTTCCCGATTAAAAGTGAGCTAGTGATCAGTCACATTCGACAAGCCAATAGAGGTGGGGTTGCATTAGAAAATACTCATCCTTTTATGCGTGAATTATGGGGTAAATATTGGACTTATGCCCATAATGGTCAGCTAAGTGGCTATGAAGACACGTTATTATCTTCTCGTTTCTTACCTGTGGGCGATACAGATAGTGAGCAAGCCTTTTGCTGGATATTAGATAAAGTCTTAGAGAAGTTTGGCGCTATTAAGCCAAGTGATATGATACCTGTATATCGTTATATTGCAAAGTTAGCGGATAAAATTAGGCAGTTAGGCGTGTTTAATATGATTTTAAGTGATGGTGATTTCTTAATGAACTATTGCTCTAATAACCTGTGTTATATCACGCGTAAGGCACCATTTGGTAAAGCAAAGCTGATTGATACTGATGTGGTAGTGGATTTTGATAAAGAAACGACGCCTAATGATATTGTCACCGTTATTGCGACTCGGCCTTTAACTCATAATGAAGAGTGGAGAATACTCAGTCCAGGACAATGGACTCTGTTTAGAAAAGGGGAAGTGGTGATTGATCAGTCTGCGAAAACTGAAGCATGAACCGATGAACATAATGGTTAATTAAACCCCGTTTAAGGCATGATATTTAAACGGGTTTTTATCAAAGATATTTTTATTTAGGAAAGGTTAATTGGCTCATTTTTGTATCGTTCTTATTGTTTTCACCTTGGATCGGGGCGCTGAGTTCAGGGCTAAATTGATAGTTCAATAACTGAATATCCAGTTGTTTACTGCCTTTTTCAAAGTGAGACAGTCTGATGGGTAAATAAGCTAGCGATGGCGCCATCCAGAAAAAGGTTTGCCTTTTCTTGTTGTCCCTAACGACTTCGATTTTTACTGTGTCATAGATGCCGCTGATCACTTTTATTTGTTCTCGGCCTATGACTTTAAATTTATAATCATCGATTTTTCCTTCTTTGACCATTTTGTATTCGAGATTTTTGGCTCCTTTGCTAATGTCTAAGCGAAATTGTAATTGTGCCATTAAAGGATCATAAATCGGCTCTTTATAGGGGAGTTTGGTTTTTTTATCTTTGTAACGACTGAATATTTCTTGTTTATCGCTTAAAAAAACGGTTTGATCTTGATAATCTGAGCCCGTGCCCTCTCTGTCGTGTGTGTAGCGGATTGGGAGTAAATGACCGTTTTTAGCGGTGAATTCACTGAGAATATGACGTTTATCCCACAGCACAAGTAGGCTCACATCACTGTCAAAACGGTACTGATAAATATCCCCTTGCTTTGGCGATAACTGATAACGGGCTTTACCCAGCTCAATACTGCCATAATATACTTGATATTCGGCAGTTTGCGGCGTGAGAGGGGTGATTTCTGCCTGAGTGAATTGGCTGAAAAAAATAACACTGAAGGCGGAGATGAAAGATTTAATTTTTAACAAAGGAACACTCCTTAAAACAATCTCAATATCAGAATTTATATACACTATGCGCTGAATGGATGAATAAGGCCTAGCTAGAAAGGCATTGCGAGCATTAATGTGGCCATATCAGGTTTCCATTCAAACTGGCTTAATTTAATCCGTCCGTTTTTCACTAATACGCCTTCCGCGATTAAATGTTGCATTTGATCCCTGAAAGCGGGGCTATGCTTTTCAAAAGCTATTTTTCCTTGGCTATTGACCACTCGGTGCCAAGGAAGGGTCAAGTGAGAAGGGGCTTGCTTTAAGGCTGTTGATACGAAGCGTGCTCGACCCGGAAGGCCAGCATAATCGGCTATTTTGCCATAACTGCTGATTTTCCCTTTAGGGATCAGGGCAACGATATGCCAGATTTTTTCTTTGGGGCTAGGTTTAGGCGATAATGACTGCAACTTATCATTAATATGAGGCAATTGTTTATTTAATACTGTGCTTTGCATCAGAAACCTTTTACGTCAATAAATTAGCTTAAATATAGCGTATTTTGCCTCTTTATAGGGGGATTTGTTTGTAAATTTCAACCTTGTTGATCAATTTTAGTTGATGATGAACAAAGCGATATTTTATTTAAACTGTAACTTGTTATGTAACCTGAACTCGGGATAAGCAGCGCCCCTTAATAGTACTATTTTTGCCCCTATCTGTGTTGTGCTTTCTACTAATAGCCCGCTATTAGATACGAAATCCCGCCTTGATATCGACAAAAATTGCAGTATTAAGCCAAGTCCGAAAATAAACAATGACCCAATTTCATTCAATCTTTTAATATTGAATGGGTTACCTTACATTGTTGACACTCATTATCCCGAGTTCAGGTTACGTACAGTCACGTACTTTTTCGAATGTTGATTTTGAATGAGTATTCATGCACTGAATTAGTGGGCAATGGTAATATCGAGTTTATGCAAAAGAGAAGGGTAGCCCCAGCCATTTTCGCCGACTTTGACAGGCTCTTTGGTGAGATATTCAAATAATGTAGGCGCCAGTGAGCCATTAGCTTCCGAAAGAAGAGGTATTGCATCAGAGCCTATGGGACTCCCCCAAAAGCCAATAAAGGCATCTTTTTCTAGGTAACTTTCGCCTGCATGTCGCCCTGGCACTTTGGTGTTGTAACCTATCCCTTCTCTTGGAAAAAGGTTAATGGTGCCCGCTCTTTCACTGGCATAAAGCTGTGCCAGTTGCACGATAGAATCTGGTCGTGGTGTCCATTGAGTGAGCTCTCGCCATTGTTTCGCATTACACCATGTGTTGCTGTCTTCTGGAAGTGCTTGGAGAATACAGAGTGTCCGTAATTTTGTTAAGCGTGTTAATATCTGCTTATCGGGTTTGGCTTGATATGGATTAAGGGATTGAACATCAAGAAGTGTAACATGATCTGTGAATGCGTTTTTATCATTGATTGCACCATAGTAAAAACGCTGATTGTGATTGATGATGACTTCATCATGCCTTTGACCTAATCGATTTCCAATGAGCCGAATGTGACAAGTATTTTCATTGCAGTCTTTTTCGCGCACGACCATATAATCGAGCGTATCGCCTAAGGCATTTAATGTCTCTTCGATCATATCGACGCTCATAGTGTGCTTAGCTGTGATTGGCGTCCATTGAATTAACTCTTTATAGACTGGCTGAGTCGCCCAGCCTTGTTGGGCATTAAAGAGATCGATCATGAAGTTTCCACCGGCGGTAGAGGCGATGACGGCATCACTATTTTTATTACTGGAAGGCTTTAATGCGTGAGTGATTTTAGGCCCTTCACCTTCATCGGATGAGATTTTTTTGATGGTAAGGGGGTAGCCCAATTTGGCTTCAATGGATGGAAAGATAAGTTTTTCTGGATTCAAAGTATAATAGACGGGGGCGAGACCATGATCACCAGCCATGCCCCATAAAGTTTGATCATAAACGCCGGCTTGTCGATAGGCTTTTTCTATTTGGGTTATCCAATAATCCAGTCGATTGAGTTCACCAGTGGGCATAATGATTTCGTCGCTAAAGGGGCCAACAAAATGCGCAAAATGATCAGGCCATGGATTGTAGACTAAGGTGTAATCAGGGATCCCTTTGGCATCGAGCTTGCTGTAACTTTCTATATCTTGTTGAATTTTCCATTGACGAGTTAATTTCGTATAGAAACTCCATGGTGATATTTGCAGGTAAGTTAAAATGTTATCGATCAGTGATTGGCGCATTTTGTTTAAAATAGGCTCGACTTTTGCACGTTCATTCAGTTCCCTTAGGCAACGCTTTTCACCAAAATCACGGCGTTGTTCTCCTGTGCCTAAGTTAATTAATCCATCATAGCTAGTGTGTGCATTCCAATCATATTGAGCATTACAGTTAAGGGTTTTTAGGTGAATCAAACGATCAAACATGGTTTGAACATCATTGACTTGTAATAGTTTATCAAGCTGGAGGGCATCGTTACCAAAAAAGTAGTAGGCTCTGTCTTTATCTCTGTCGACAAAATGAAAGTTGGGGATCCCTGTACCTTGTTTACCCGCAACTTTAGCCCCCGTTTTGATGATGGGGAGGTTTCGTACACTGATGGTGGGTGTAGAGGCGATGCCGAACTGTGCGATTGAATTCGAGTATTGATGATATAAACCTTTAAAAAAGGGTAAATAATGAAGATCGTGATAGGTTTGTTCTGACAATTTATGTAAAAAACCCATGGTGGGTTGATGTTGAGGTCTTCCTTGAGCGATTGGACTGTTTAAAGCCAATCTATTTTGATCTTGTTGGTAGGCGTGGGCGATAAAAGGGCTATTAGGGGTGATTAATCCTTGAATTAAACCTTGTTGTAATCCATCAACGGTCAATTGTACCGCGATACGGCGTTTTTGTTGTGATTGTAAAAAAGCAATGACTTGCTTCGGTTGTTTATCAAATGTGGTTTGAAGCCATTGATTCAGGCGTTGCTGCTTTTCATCTTGATAAACAAACTGTCGGTAGGCTTTGAGTACATTTAAGCGAACGAAATCGATTAATGTGATGGTTAATGCTTGTGCTTTATTGTCGGGCTTTAACACTTGTTTGGGAGCATCATTTGAGATGATTTTGAGCAGAGACTGTTTTGTTTCCCCCTCATCCATGTCTGAAGTCACTTGCTTGAGAATACGGATCACTATGGGTTGAATTTTCGCAATTAATGCTAAGTCTTCATTTGAGTGACTTAAGTAAGTATAGTGTGCTGGAAGCCTATCCATCTTTTGCCATTCATCAATTTGAACGAGTGCATCATAGACGGTGATCATAGCTGCGATTAACTTTCTATCAAATTGAAGGCCTTTTGAGTGAGGCTTGTTTATTGCTTTTTGTTCAAATGGTGCTTGTTGAGAGAATTGGAGTAAAGAGTGTTCAAATGCCGTTAATGTCTGATGGCTATATTGAGTTTGTAGGTGTTTTTTGAATGCATCACCTGAGCTAATATTGGTATATCTATCATAAAAATAGTAAAGAAAATAGCCTAATGGAATGGAATAGGAGGGATTAGCGAGTTGACCCATAACCCGTTTTTTAACTTTACCTTCAAGGGGCAAGGTGAGTATGTAGGTCTCTAATGTCATGCCGCCAATTGTAAATAAGCTCATGTCTCGAGCAAACTTTGTTGAATAGGACAGAGACGACACGATTTGGTTTTTAAATATCTCAGAAGAGTTAACCAGTCCGCCTATGAGTGGCGCATTGCCAATGTCTGCATGTGCTCCATGGCTTGAGGTTAATGCAAGCATGATTAGGCTTATTCGTTTAATCGCGCTTGCTCGAGTCATCATTTCCATATTTACTCATGTTATTTTACTCATGTTATTTTAAGTTACAGTTTGGCATTAAGTTTTGGGAATGCAAGATGGGGCAGAGGGAAAAGAGAAGCGCTCAATAAAATGATTGCGGGAATATTGATAAGATTGAATGAAAGAGTCAGTGCATAGGCAATAAAAGTGATCATTTGTCACTGAAGGTATGGTGTTTTTTGTGCCTGGTGGCACCACCTAATGAGGTTTTATTCATACTTGGCGTGTTTTGTGTTTTTTTATGATTTTTATCAAGTTGGGTGAACTTGTATTTTGCACTGTATTTGAGTATGAGTAAATTACTGGCGATGATCCCAAGGATTAAAATAATGATGAACCATGTTTCGATTGTTGACATATTTATACCTTTGACTGAGCTATCTGACCTTTTAATATTGATGACTCGGCCCTAAGATCTCAGCAAGTTTCTTTTTGTGCTGAGATCTCATATTTTCGTTAATCAACGGCTAAGCGAGCTTCACATATGCGAATATCTTCAGGAGTATCGACCTCTGGAGAATCAAAAGCGCTGATAGCCACTTTGATTTTGTAGCCATGCTCTAAGGCGCGTAATTGTTCAAGTTTTTCGAGATCTTCTAAACGGCCTAAAGGCAGCTTAGCAAAAGTTGAAATAAATTGGCGTGTATAAGCATAAACCCCTAAGTGTTTATATACGGGGTAGTCGTCGGTATCACGACCAAAGGGAATGCGCGCACGAGAAAAATACAAGGCGTAAAAATCATTATCAAACACCATTTTGACATGTTTAGGATCGTTTAGTTCATGTTCTTCAATGATTTCAAATCCCAGTGTTGCCATAGCAAACTCGCCAGGATGGCGTTGAAAGAGGCTAATGATTTGTTCGATGGAAATAGGGTCAATTAATGGTTGATCCCCTTGAAGGTTAATGACTAAGTCATCATCTTTTAGACCTAATTGCGTAATGGCATCTTCAATTCGATCGGTTCCCGATGCGGCGTCAGCACGGGTCATGACGACTTTTCCACCAAAAGATTCAACGGCCGCTTTAATTCTATCGTCGTCAGTGGCGACATAGATTTGACTTAATCCTTTAGCGAGAGCTGCGCGTTCATAGACATGTTGGATCATTGGCTTACCATTAATGGGGGCCAATGGTTTACCTGGAAAACGGCTGGAACCATAGCGGGCAGGGATTAATAAAGTGACATTCATTGATTGTCCTATTTTACAAAATATGAAGGGCTGCAAGCAGCCCAAAAATATCTTCAATACCGATTTAAGGTGTTGAGAGCCTTTTGATGATAAAGGGTTACATACGACGGTAAAGTGCGGTTAGCATTTCGTCAGTGACTTTTTCTTCCCAGCCATCACCATACACATTATGCCATAAAGGCCCCATACTTTTCGCGACTTTTACCATTTTGTCAATGGTTTCATTGGGTAAGTCTTTGCAAATGCCTTTGGGTAATGTGACATTATGCTTTTTCAGCATTTGGCGGAATTCTGCGACACCTTCAGGGTAGAAATCTTCTAGAACATCAAAGGCAATGCAATTACCAATACCATGGTGGTAGCCTAAAACATAACCTAAACCATAAGAGACGGCATGACAGGCACCCACTTGACTGTAAGCAATGCTCATTCCGCCCATAAAAGAGGCCATCATAAGTTTGTCATCTTTGTCTGGATGATCATCAAGGTAGACTTCGCGGCATAGGGCAAGGGCTTTTTCACCGTATGATTTTGAAAATTCATTTAAAAATGTGCCTTCGAGTGATTCAATACAATGAATATAGCAATCCATTCCAGTGTAAAACCATTGGTCGGTGGGCACGCCCTGGATTAACTCTGGGTCCATGATAATTTGATCAAAGACAGTATAATCAGAATTGAGGCCTAATTTTCGTTCTGGACCACACAGTACCGCTGTGCGCGAGGCTTCTGCGCCAGTGCCAGAAATGGTTGGGATCCCCACATGGTGAACCGCTGGGTGCTCAATAAGATCCCAACCTTGATATTTTGCCGAGCCTCCAGGATTGGTGAGCATGAGAGAGACAGCTTTAGCAATATCTATGGTTGAGCCACCGCCTAGCCCGACGACACTGACGGCTTGCTTAGCATTGAATGCTTGAACTTCTTTAGTCAGGTTATCAATTTGCTCTGTTGTCGGTTCATCATCGACATTGACCCAAATGATGAGATCTTGAGGTTTTAATGGGATCCGTGTTTCTAGTGGCTTACCTTTATGAACATCATCGACTAAAAAAACAACATAGTCATCTTCTTGTTTTCGCTCAACGTTTAGGACATTATCAAGCTCTGCAAATGAACCGCGGCCATAAATCATTTTGGGTACGACTTTGAAATTTTTAAAACTCATATCATTGTCTCCATGACATTCTTACTTGTCGAGGCGAGAAGAGGGGGAGAATAAAGTTGCGATCCCTCTACCTCTATCCATAAAGGGTTAGGCGAAAGCTTTTTTAATGTTTTCAATACGTTTCTGAATTTCTTCTTCAGTCCAAGATAATTTAATGAGCATTGAAATGGTGCGGCTCATAATGGCATCGGATTTAGGCACAGAGACTTGGGTGTAGTCGGGCTTGTTTGCAATCAAGGTAATTGGCAGTGCAGCAGGTGACTTGAGTTCTTGAATATGCTTCCAGTTTGTTAAGTAGTGCCAGTTATTAACGTACCAATAAAAGCATCCATCAACACCATTTTCTGCCAACTTTTGATTGATCTCTATGGCGCGGTCTTCAGTAGGTAACATAAAGGTCAAAAAGCCTGCCGAGTCCCCTTCAGGATCGGGGATTTCACGGAAACTGACTTCGCTAATATCACCCATGGCTTTTTTAATCAGTGACTTATTTTTACGTTGAATATCAATGATTTTATCCAGTTTACGCAATTGAGCCAGACCCATTGCCGAATTCATTTCTGAAATTCTAAAGTTAAGGCCCATGATGGGATGAGATTCCGCACCTCGGTCATTACCCACATGATCATGTCCATGATCGGAAAACATATGGGCATGATCATAGATGCTGGTTTGATTGGTGATCACGGCGCCGCCTTCACCACAAGTGATCGTTTTAACAGAATCAAAAGAATAACAGCCCACATCACCAATAGTGCCTAAGGCTTGCCCTTTATAGCTGCCGCCAATGGCTTGGCATGCATCTTCTAAAATCAGCAAATTATGTTTTTTACAAACGGCTTTAATTTCATCCATTTTTGCCATAGAGCCGCACATATGGACTAAGTTAATGGCTTTGGTTCTTGGTGTGATTGCTGCCTCAATCCCTTCTGGCGATAAACATAAGGTTTCATCGATTTCAGCAAAAACCGGAATGGCACCGGCCATGAAAACGGCTTCAACAGAGGCGACAAAAGTAAAAGGTGGGACGATGACCTCATCACCTGCGCCTATGCCCGCGGCGGCCATTGCTGTTTGTAAAGCGGCTGTGCCACTGGAAACCAGATGCGCATGCTTAACATTCATCTTTTCACATAGAAGCTGCTCCATTTCTCTGGTTTTCCAACGATCGTTGCGCATATGATCAAAGTTATAACGAAAAGTAAAACCATTTTCCATGACGTCAGCAACTTCCTGTTTTTCTTCAGGACCAAATAATTCAAAACCAGGCATGTGGATTTCCTTAAAATGCGTTGTATTGGGTTAACAATTCAAAATAATCTTCGGATTATAACTGCAAAAAGGGAGAAAGGGCGAGTATTCTTCTTAAATATTAGACTAATAGAGATATTTTTATTTATCAGAAATGAAAAAAGGAAGAATGATAAGCAATGATGGCATTGCGATATCATTCAACCTTCAATTAAGGCTTATTGCCCTTCGGCTGAGTGATCATCCTCGTTGACAGTCACATCTAAGTCCGATAACAAACCATTTTCGATACTGTAGATCCAACCGTGAATGGCCAATTCTTGACCACGATGCCAAGCATCTTGCACTATGGTTGTGGCGGTTACGTTACCGACTTGTTCAATCACATTCAGTTCGCAAAGACGATCGAACTGAGCCTTTTCATCTAAATGAGATAAAGTGTCTTTTTGGGCTTTGTACAAGCTGCGAATAGGGTGTAACCAGTTGTCAATTAAGCCTAATCTGTCAGTGCCCATTGCGGCTTTGACTCCGCCACAGCCATAATGCCCAACCACCATAATGTGCTTGACTTTTAGCACTTCTACAGCGTATTGCAGTACAGATAAGCAATTGATATCACTATGCATCACCATATTGGCAATATTACGGTGTACAAAGACTTCACCGGGCATGAGATCGATAATTTGATTGGAAGGCACACGGCTATCACTGCAGCCTATCCATAGATATTCTGGATGTTGCTGAATGGCTAATTGTTCGAAAAATTGGGGATCTTCTTTTACGATACGATCGGCCCAACGGCGGTTATTATCAAATAAAGGCTTGAGTAGTTTCATTGTATTTGACTCTTATATTGATCTTGTCATCATTTTAGCATTCTTTATTTTAAAGCTGGTCTATACAGTTTTAAAAAGTTAATTTGCTCTTTTTTATTGGGGTGGTGGTGCAACACGTAACACGAATTCTTGCACTAAAGATTCGAGTCGTGGTAATAATGCTTGTTTTAATTGAATATCACTTTGCTTAATCATTTGGATTAAATGTTCCAGTTTAAATTGTGCGAGTAAATCATTGGCAATGGGGTAATAACTTAAATGCCATGGTTCTGGGCTGACACCACTTAATCCGACTTGATATGGACGATAAAACCCATACTCTTTTGCATGAATTTCTAGCCATTTCGAAAGGGCATAACAAGGCCCCGTTTCATGATATTCACTGTCAATAAGCTGTAATTGTTGTCCTGTTATCGCTGAGCTATCAAACACATCTAAATCTGTGCCCCAGTGGTGGCGCGATGTGCCAGGAAGCGCCGACCAAAGCAAGATCAAATCAATCAGTTCGTCGTCTGTTTTATTCTCAATAGTGACGATTTGATTGTGGCGATTCAATAATGGCCGCTTTCCTTGTGCTTTTTGATCCCAAATAGCTTGTTGAGCATGGAAATTCCGAAAAGTTGAACAAGGAGTGATGTGAATGCCATCGCGTTTAGCGGCTTTTTGCATACGCTTGAAAGCCGCCAAAGTATGACCTTCTAATAATCCATTGCCAAAAGTTTTAAGGTGTTCTTGGCTAAGGCCAAGTAGAACCTTATGGGGGATTAGCACAAGAGATTTTCCAAAATCTTTTCATAACATAAGGCGAGGGTTTCGAGATCGTCGATATTAACGCTTTCATTAACTTTATGTATGGTGGCATTAACTGGCCCTAATTCTATGACTTGAGCACCAGTTGGTGCAATAAATCGGCCATCTGAAGTCCCGCCGCTGGTTTGTGGATCGGTGTCAATGCCTGTGGTTTGTTTGATGGCATTGCGGGTCGCGTCCAGTAGGGGTCCGTTGCTGGTTAAAAAGGGCAGGCCATTAAAAGTCCAATCGATGTCGTAATCAAGGTGATGTTTATCCAATAATGCGATGACACGTTCAATCAATATCTCTGCTGTGACTTCCGTTGAATAACGAAAGTTAAACATGACCTTTAAATCCCCCGGGATCACATTTGATGCTCCAGTTCCTCCATTGATATTCGCAATTTGAAAACTGGTTGGTGGAAAGAATTCATTGCCTTGGTCCCACACAATCTGACTTAGTTCAGCCAGTGCAGGAGCGGCTTTATGGATTGGGTTGTCTGCAAGGTGAGGGTAGGCAACATGACCTTGTACACCTTTAACAATTAAATGACCTGTTAGGCTGCCACGGCGGCCGTTTTTGACGATATCCCCTAATTTGTGGGTCGATGAAGGCTCACCGACCAATGACCAAGTAATTTTTTCATTGCGTGCTTCAAGCGTATCAATAACACGGGTGGTACCATTAATAAAAGAACCTTCTTCATCACTGGTGATTAAAAAAGCAATAGAGCCTTTATGATCGGGGTGCTTGGCGACAAATCTTTCTGTGGCGACAACCATAGCGGCTAATGAGCCTTTCATATCAGCGGCGCCGCGGCCATAAAGATGATCATCGATAACCACAGGTTCAAAAGGCGGAGTGTGCCAACGGTTAAGATCGCCAGCTGGAACAACATCCGTATGGCCAGCAAAACAAAAGACGGGCTCTTGATGGCCACGCCGTGCCCACATATTAGTGGTATCTTCAAAGACCATAGATTCGATATTAAAATTGCAAGCTTTAAGCCTATCGCCCATCAGCTGTTGGCAGCCTTCGTCTAATGGCGTCACAGAGGGGCGGGCAATTAACTCCTTGGCAAGAGCTAAAACATCACGCTGTGAAAAGGGCGCTTTTGATTGATTCATAGGTTAAACCAAGCCTTATAGTCTGCTTCTTTAAAACCAAGCAAGATTTTGTCTTGCTCAACTAATACTGGGCGTTTGATTAAAGTGGGTGTGGCTAACATGAGGTCAATGGCTTTTTGCTGATCAATGTCTTTTTTATCGGCTTCAGATAATCCGCGAAAACTGGTGCTGCGCTTATTCAGTAAAAGCGCCCAATCAATAAGGCTGGTCCAATGTTCAAGTTGCTCACGAGTGAGTCCATCTTGCCTAAAATCATGAAAAGGAACAGAGAGTGCATTTCCGTCAATAAATTTACGGGCTTTACGAACAGTATCACAATTTTTAATGCCGAATAATGTCAAGGTGGTGACTCCAAATAGTAACTATGATGTGCTTATGATCTTAAGATGGCCTATTGTGTCATTCTCATAGGGTGGACTCAATAGTAAAACACGCGTATTCCAGGCTAGGGACTAGAGTATAGCTGAAAATATCACGTCTTTACCTGCTTCCACATTGCCATGGCGTTTTTCGAGTCCTTGTACATCTTCCATATTGGCTAACAATACAGGAGTGAGGACACTGTCAACATGTTGTTTAAGGTAGGATAAATCAAATGAAAGAATGGGATCGCCGCTTTTGACTTCTTGGCCTTCTTCCGCTAAACGCTTAAAGCCGACGCCTCTGAGTTCAACGGTACCGATACCAAAATGGACAAAAATTTCTAATCCTTGAGGGGATTCTATGCTAAAAGCGTGATTGGTTTCGAAAATCTTTCCTATGGTTCCATCAATAGGCGATAATATTGTATCACCTTTAGGGTCAATAGCGATGCCATTACCCACAATTTTTTCAGAAAAAACGGGATCGGGGACGGTTTCAATCTCCACGATTTTTCCTGACATAGGGGCATAAATATCAACACTACCTGTACGAGTGGTTTGCCCTGATACTAATCGCTTAATTCGGCTTAAAAATCCCATACATTACCTCTTAGCAACTTGGCTTGCTTGGTTTTTCCAAGTGACGCTGATGATCCGCATTCAGGTCAATTGGGGAAAGATTATTTTTTGTTCTTGTTCATTGTTATTATTGTCATCAGTTGAGGTTATCATTATCTATTTTCATGTGTCACGACAAAAATAATATAAGCGACAGTAAGTGCTTTAGCATTTCACTATTGTAGTTTTATTGTGTAAGAATAGCCGATGTTAAAGGCTATATTTTTAACATTTTTCTTGCGCTTTTAAAATTTGTTTCGTTTAAAGACGGGTTTTGTCTTCATAAAGGGGATCTTGATGGTAGACACAGTGATGTAGTGCTTTTATTGTGTTCATACTCAGCGCTTTATGGGCTAGGGCCTGACAGGCTGAATAGCTTATTTTACTGACAGTCGATTTGACCTCTAAAATAGCGGGAAGATTGACACTTAATTCATCAATGCCCATACCGATAAGTAGCGGTGCAATATGGGGATCACTGGCTAATTCACCACAGAGACTGACAGGAATGTGTTGTGCGTGAGCAGTCGAGAGGATCAGACGGATGAAATGTAATATTGCCGGTGATAATGAAGGGTAATCTTTAGTTAATTGAGGATTACTTCTATCAGCCGCCATGGCATATTGTGTTAAGTCATTGGTGCCGATACTGATGAAGTTTATTTTAGGTAACATAGAGGCTAAATTCATCACGGCGGCAGGTGTTTCGACGACAATTCCGATACTTAATGGGCCGAATTGAGTGTTAGTTTGTTTTAATTGCTGCTTACATTTTTTGATAATATTGAATAGTTTATTGAGTTCTTCAATTTGATTTATCATGGGAAACATGAGACGGACAGGCCCATATTGAGCGGCTCTTAATACGGCACGAATTTGGGGATACAGTAAGTTTGAGTGAGTTAAGGTGTAGCGGATCCCCCTTAATCCGAGGGCAGGATTTTCTTCCGGTACATTATTGAGAAAAGGTAGCGATTTTTCTGCACCGATATCTAAGGTTCGAATGGTTAATGTTTTACCATTTAATAAATGCACTATGTCACTATAAATTCGGTATTGTTTATCTTCATTGGGGGCGCTTTTTGAGTTCAATAGCATAAACTCGGTTCGAAATAATCCAATGCCTTCCACGCTCATTTCGTTAATGTGTGGTGTTTCATTGATTGAGCTCATATTGATGAATAAGGGAACCTGATAGCCGTCTTTTGTTTGTGCTTTTTTGTGTTTAAATGTGAGAAAATGCTGTTTTTGCTTTTGGTTGTCTTTTTTGAGTTGTTTGAGTCTATTGATTGTGGCTGTTCGAGGAGAGGGGTACAATTTACCGGTTAAGGCATCGAGTGCCAACGCTTGTTCATTGGCAATATTGGCTTGTTCAAAAGCACAATCAAACAGGGCTGGGATCCCTGCATTTCGAGCGAGAATTGCCGTATGGCTCGTTATTCCGCCGGTTTTTAGCACTAAGGCTGTAATGTATCTCAGGGGTAACATTGAAAACTCGGCAGGGCTAATATCCCTGGCCAGCAAAATGGTTGGGCGATTAACCTTATTGAGTTCGATGCCGTGGGCGCCGTTGATGCGATCGATCAGACGACGAGCCAATGAGAGAATATCTTGAGAGCGGTTTGCGAGGTAGTGATCATTTAATGCGTTCATTTCTGCGGCTTGATAAGCAAAAATACGTTCTACCGCAACGGCTGCGCAAAGTTGAAAACGGTCTATTTCATCACAAATGCTCTGTACTAATTCATTGTCATCCAGTAAGAGTAAATCTGCTTCAATTAATTTGTAATTTTGAGATTGGCTTGAAAGGCGATTTAAGTGCTGTATGAGCTGATTTTTTTTATTATTAATGATGTTAATGAGGCTGGCTTTTTCTTGTTCAATTTTATCCCGTGGTAATAGGTGGTAATCGTGTCTTTCAGGATGTAAATGCAAATGTAAGGCTTCACCAAAGGCGATGCCTGGAGAAACTACGATACCGGATAATGTCATCAATGTGCTCCTAGTTAAGCTTTAAAAGCAGGTTAGCGATATCAGTGACAGCTAATTGGGCGTTTTCTCCTTCAGTGATCACTGTCACTTGAACGCCTTGATATAACCCTAATGTTTGTAATTTGAATAAGCTTTTCGCGCTTGCTCGCTTTCCTTGACATTCGATGACAATATCACATGAATAGCTTTTAGCTTGCTTAACGAGTAAGGCTGCTGGGCGGGTATGCAATCCGTGCTGAGCTGAAATGATCACTGACTTTGAATATTGCATGTATAAGACCGCTCTTTTCCCAATAGATGAGACTAAGCATACGATATAAAAAAGGAGATTGATAATGTCATTATTGTGATAAGCCTCAAGGTGAGAGCCATGAACATTGAAGTAAAAGGACATGGTACTGCTTAATGGCTTGATCAGGACGTGCTGAGTGCATTAATGATTTGATAATGGTTTTTTTTCAATGAACTGAGAGTACGTTCAAAATCATGGTTTTTGACTAAGATATAATCCGTTTCAAAGGTGGAAATGGCAAAAATACTGATTTTTTCTTTGGCTAAGATTCCTGACACTTTTGATAAAAGACCGGTCATGGAAAAGCCTAAGGGGCCAATCACTTCTAGGCAACGCCAATCGGGCTCTGAATCTTGGCTATTAAGAGAGAGAGAGGTTGGTGCAACAATGGAGATTTCATCTTTTGTTTTCCCAATGAAATAAATGTCTTGAGCAAAAACTTGTTCAGGAATAGGCTCGTTAGGTTCAAAGCTATGAATACAAAAGGTTTGCTCATGAATTGCCAATGTCATTTTTGCCATTTAAATTATGTTGCCTTATTTTTCGAAAACGCTAAAAGGATCGTTTACCTCTTGGATATTCATCGATGAAAGTGACAATTGAATATTCAGTATCAATAATAGCACTTGCATGAAAATGGGGATAGATATGAGCATAGGATGCTTTGATGCAGATTGTGCTTTACCTGTTACTAGTTTGTTTTTTATAATGAAGTCTTTATTTTTTTGTTAATATAGTCATCATAATAAGATGAATATCAGCTGTTAACCATTGGAATGGATTATGATACCAAGCACGCCCGTTGTGACTTCTCAGGATATTTTACTTAAGCTGTGTCATTCAGTTTCACACATATTATCAAAGACGACGAGTACTTCTGTGACTCACGCTGGAATGGTGCAAACCATTACTCGCACCTGTTTAAAACCTGATTTAGGTTGCTTTTCTATTTTTGATGGTGGCTTTTCTGGATTAGTGGTGATAAATTTTTCATCTTCCTCTGCGGTTGAGATTTATCGTGCTTATATGATGCAGATGGGCATGCCTGAATCCGAACTGGCTTTTTCTCATACGTCAGATGAAGTGGCAAATGTGATGGGGGAACTAATGAATCAAATTATTGGTGATTTTACGAATAAAGTGAGTCAGGAGTTACAATCATCGATTAGCCAAAGCCAGCCAAAGATGTTGACCATTAGCAAAGAAATTACGTTATCCATAGACACGAATTTGACGGAAGCGGTGAGTCGTCGAGTCGCTTTTAAAACTGAGGGGAATCATAGTTTTTACCTTGAATTTGCCATGGATAAAACGGAATTCATTCCAGTTAGTGATGTCAATAATGACAAGGAGCAAGATCCTGATAGGTTATTGGAAGCCCATGGCACGCAAAAAAATAATCCCTATGATAAAGATGGAAGCGTGAGCAGTCAGTCTCACCAAAAAATGGATGAAGCTGATGAATTACTGAATTCGTTAGGTTTATAATTATCTCATTGATTCAGTGATAAGTGCCAGTTCACCATGTGGTCTTAATGATTTTTCCCGTGGGATTGACTTGCGTATTGCTGACTTTACTCCTATGATCCCTCGGTTTTTTCTCTACGGTAGCCTAACATGTTAAATGCTTCACTTTCTCCGAGTTCTAATCAATTAGTGATCGATATCCTTGATCTTGTCTTAACACAAGGAAAGCCGCTTGATCGTGCTTATTCTTTACAATTTTCAGGAGTGACATTGCAACCGTCAGAGCAAGGACGGATCACACTTGTGGTAGGGGATATTTTAAGAAGATTAAATTTATACTGTTATTTATCTGATGTTAAAACCGATGAAGTGGCCAGATTAGGGACTCGGCTTTTAAATACTTGGCATGTGTTCCATCAATTACCTTTGCCGAAAATGCAATATTCTTTGCCTATTAATGAAGCAGAACTAGCCAAACGAATTGAAATCGCGAAACAAAACCAAGCATTGTGGGATGGTTGTCCTGAATGGTTAGACACCTTAGGGACTACTCAGCTGGGAGATAAGTGGCCACAAGAGCGTGCAGCCCTAAATCAAGCAGCAAAACGATTTCTACGAACCAATACTCTGCAAACCAGTAAAGTGGCATTGCGTAAGGCATTAGCAAAAGAGGGAGTCAATACCCTTGAAGTGAAAGGGGTCGATACAGCCCTTGAAGTGACTTCTGACTCAGCCCTTTTTAGAACCGATGCGTTTAAATTAGGCTTATTTGAACAGCAAGATGCAGGATCGCAATTAGTTGCAGCGGCATTAGATGCTAAGCCGGGTATGCGTGTGATTGACGCCTGTGCCGGAGCGGGTGGGAAAACATTGTCTATTGCAGCTCAAATGCAAGGTAAAGGCCGTTTATTAGCCATGGATGTTGAGCAGTGGAAGCTGGATAATTTAAAACAAAGGGCCAGGCGCGCAGGTGCTCATAATGTCGAAACTCGTATTATTGCCAGCAGCAAAACTATTAAGCGGCTTAAGCTAACCGCCGATCGAGTGTTACTTGATGTGCCTTGCTCTGGCTTAGGCGTGCTCAAACGTAATCCTGATACGAAATGGCGAGATGCGGCAGAGCGTTTACCTGTGCTTGTTGCATTACAAAAGCAGATATTGCAAAGCTACAGCCGAATGGTAAAAGTGGAAGGGATCTTGGTTTACGCCACATGCTCTATTATGCCAGAAGAAAATCGTGGGCAAGTGGATGCATTTCTTGCTGAAAACCCGCATTTTGAGTTGATTGAAGATGAAACGATCAGTCCCGCAGAAACTGGTTTTGATGGGTTTTATTTGGCTAAATTAAAACGTGTGGCTGAAGCTTAATGTCATACTGACACAGATAGCGTGTCTTAAGTAGGCGCGCGATTGTCAAGCTTGATACTTTGATTAGCTGTTTTTAAAAGCGACTCGATATTGTTGAGTATAAAGACATTTAATTGAAATCGATACCTGTTAAGGCAAGTTTAAGGATGTCACATTAGGGCGCAAAGTACAAGTTATTTTCCTTTTATCATTCTTGGTTAAATTCGTCTTAAACTCCACATCTTGTATAAACACAGTATTAATATATCTCGCTTGAGTTTTCTTGTTTTCAGCGCTTTTTCGACGCTGACGGTGCTCCTCTCCTGCTTGACTCTCTTTTGCAAAGGTTAATATTGCGCATAAACGTTCATTGCTGACTGTTTCATCTTGCTGAATATGCTTTAACGTATCAAACACTCTATACGGTAAGTCTTCACAACAATGACCTGTACAAAATATATATTCCTTATATTCTGCTAAACTTATAGGTAAATATACAGAAGTTTGTATTGGTTTATTCTACTTCTCACGCTATCATTATTGGAGCAGTTAAGAAATGGCATTCATACTCTGTGGATTAAAAAATAGTGCTGATTTAGAAAAACGCTTGAAACATGCGGCACCAACGTATTGGAGCTCTCATCTTCGATTTGACGGAGACAAATATGATAAACAACTCTATATTCATACAAAGACCTCCAGAGGTTTTGGTTGGTTCTACAAAACCTCCAGAAGCATAAAACAACTTGAAGGATACAATCTTTTTTGCGCTACATTTGAACAATATTGCTATGATTATTGTTATAAGTATAGTTCTCAATTTTCAGTTACTTATTGTAATGTTAGCTTTGAATCCGTAGCTTATTTAATGATGACCTGCTTATCCAATTTTTTAGAACTTTATTCTTATTCTGTTATTAAAGTAAAAGATGCTGTTAAAATAATTGATAATTTATTGGATTTGGAAAATGATACATTTTTGAAGTTGTTTGAATTTTGTAAGCATATGGCTAGTGTTGCCCCTGAGGAATTCACAGAAGCCTTTAATAAAGTCAGGGAATTAAGCGCTCAACAAGGTTATAATAAATTTATTGTTTATTTCATTCTTAATCCAAAAGAAAATGAAATGGGGCAAATACCTGATTATTCATTTATCAATACTTATGCCAAAAGACTATATTATGCTTTCTATAAATACATATACAGTAAAACAGATATTCATATTACCAAGGAAATAATTGACAGAAATATAACAACAAAAAATTTAATAAGATTTTATCAAATAAATTTAGCTCCAGCATTATTCAATATTAATAACATACAATATATTACTGTTAGTAATAATGAAAAGTTTAGTCTTTATTTTAAAGATGATAAAACTCACAAAAATGGCCGCATACGGTTAGCGCATAAAAATGGCCCATCTGTAGATATCTCTATATATCCAGATGAAAACTTTACCAACACAGATGAAAACCAAAAATTTTATAGAAGAAAAAAACTTAAAGAAGATGATGATATACAAACAGTAAAACAGTATTTATCCAATAAAAACTGGCACTCTCCCAAGGTGGGTGAGAGATTAGCTCAGATATGGATCGACGGCTCTGGCTCTAAAGTTACAGATACACACATATCCAGAGGAAAATATTATCTACCTGACACGATTATATCCACATTAATTCAAGAAAAAATTAATGTGCTTTATGAAGTGGTCAACTAATTCTGGCCACGGATTTATGTTCGCTCTTAAATAATTGTTCGGATCTGTTAGGTGTTAAACC
>NZ_CANLZC010000056.1 GCF_947495455.1 uncultured Shewanella sp.
ATAACTTGGCTCACTTCACAATCAGTATTCATTGTTTATGAGCCAGAAAAGTGGGGATCCCTCAGTCACGGGTATATTCAAGGAGTATATCAATATACCTTACTCTATTTCTTGCTATTTTCGTTTAACAACCTCCTTGAGTATACTGCTTAAAGGTATCCATAGCATTAAACATAGGGTGAAATGCCGGCCTTTTAATATAACGACCAGCTCCCCTAACCGCCCGCAGATCGCCATCAACCCAAACAAGCTGACCTTGACTAATGGTATGAGAAGCAACACCTTTAACCTTGCGACCTTCAAAAATATTAAAATCGATATTTTGATGATGGGTCTTAGCCGAAATGGTACGTGTGCCAGTAGGATCCCAAATAACCATATCGGCATCAGAGCCCACACTTATCGTCCCCTTTCGAGGATAAATATTAAATATCTTGGCCGCATTAGTAGACGTCGCTGCCACAAATTCATTCATGGTGAGCCGCCCAGTATTCACTCCTGCATCCCAAAGCACTGTCATTCTATCTTCCACACCTGCAGTACCGTTAGGAATTTTACTAAAATCGTCTTTACCCATGGCTTTTTGATCGGCACAAAAACAGCAGTGATCTGTGGCCGTTGTTTGTAAATTACCCGATTGCAGACCTCGCCATAAGGCTTCTTGATGAGGTTTGCTTCTAAAAGGTGGACTCATCACATGAGCGGCTGCATAGGTAAAATCCGAATGTCTGTACACACTGTCATCGACCACTAAATGCCCCGCTAAACACTCACCAAATACCCTTTGACCTGTATTGCGAGCATGCACTATAACATCCAATGAATCTTTGCATGATACATGTACCACATAAAGTGGCACATTCATCACCTCTGCTATTTTTATCGCTCGTTGAGCAGCTTCACCTTCAACGGCAGGTGGGCGAGATAATGGGTGACCTTCAGGACCTGTGATCCCTTTCGCTAGCATCTCTTTTTGTAATTGAAAAACAAGCTCGCCATTTTCGGCATGCACAGTCGGCATAGCACCTAACTCAACACAACGACGAAAACTATTCACTAATATTTCATCATCCGCCATAATGGCATTTTTATAAGCCATAAAATGCTTAAAGCTATTTACACCTTGTTCATTAACCAATATACCCATATCTTCATGAACAGATTGATCCCACCAAGTCACCGCCACATGAAAAGAATAATCACTCGCCGCCTTTTCGGCCCAGCCTCTCCATTGATGATAGGCCTCCATTAATGGCTGCTTTGGAGCTGGAATAACAAAATCAATGATGCTGGTTGTTCCACCCGCTAATCCCGCAGCCGTTCCCGTATAAAAATCATCACTGGCCACCGTTCCCATAAAAGGCAATTGCATATGCGTGTGAGGATCGATGCCACCTGGCATCACATATTGCCCACTGGCATCAATCGTTTCTGCATGAGTCGGCACAGATAAATTATCACCTACCGCTCGAATTATTCCCCCTTCACAATAAACATCGGCCACAGTACTCGTATCGGCATTAACCACTGTGCCGCCTCTGATTAAAATCGACATCTTGCTCTCCTATTTTTATTTTTACTTTTATAAAAATGGAAATACAAACAACTCCATATATCTCTTGACAATCATTCAAACAATCAAACAATCCTGACCAAATTTAATTTAGCCAATCATAAAATGATTAAATGCCTATATTCTGATTCCATCACATCGGCTTTTATTCAATGATCTTTTTTCAATAACTTTTCCAATAACTTTTCCAATAACTTTTTCAATAACCGTGCCATTAAATACCGATACCCTCATTCCATAGCGTCGGCTTTTTGTTCAATAATTCTTGTTCAACATTTTTTGTTCATGTAATAACACTATTAAATGCCTATATCCTCATTCCATAGCATCGGCTTTTTGTTCAATGACCTTTTTTCAATAACCGTGCCATTAAATACCAATATCTTCATTCCATAGCGTCGGCTTTTTGTTCAATGATTCTTGTTCAACATTTTTTATTCATGTAATAACACTATTAAATGCCTATATCCTCATTCCATAGCGTCGGATTTTGTTCAATAAACTGCGTCATTAAATCAATACATTCACTATCGTTAAGGATTTCTAATTGGATCCCTTGTGATATTAAATAGGCTTCAGGGCCTTGAAAAGTGATATTCTCACCTATGACAATTCTCGGAATAGAATATAGCAAAGAGGTGCCGCTACACATTGCACAAGGTGATAAGGTTGAATATAAAGTTGACTTTTGATATTGAGCTGCCGTTAATCGCCCAGCATTTTCCAAACAGTCCATTTCAGCATGCAAAATAGCACTGTTTTTTTGCACTCTTTGATTGTGTCCTGTCCCTACAATGTTGTCATTAATCACTAAAACAGAACCGATAGGGATCCCTCCCTCAGCTAAGCTCTTTCTAGCTTGTAATAAAGCTTCTTGCATAAAGTGATGATCTCGATTCATAATTTCCTCTCAACACCGCCATTAAAAAAATGAAATAAACGTCCCAACAAGCTATAGACAATAACGGCAGTCACTATGCCATTAATGGGTGCAATACCAGGACTGACATAGGCAACAACACAAGCAATCAGATAAGCACTCAATCCGGCAACATTAATATTAGGAAACGTCATCTCGCTCACTTGAGGATAACACCGCCTTCTGACAAAAAAATAATCCCCGATCACCACACCGCCAATTGGTGGGATCAATACGCCTAATAGGAGTAAAAAATCCACAAGGTGCTGATCGATTCGAAAAAGAGCCAAAATAATACCAATAACCGCTCCCACGAATGTCACTAAACGTCTATTATTAGTACGCAATAAATGACATACCGCTAAAGAAAAGTTATAAATGGTATTATCTTGCGTTGTCCAAAGACTCAATAGTAACATTAAGCAGCCAAACCAAAATAAATCTTGTAATAATAGAACTTTAACAATATCAGGTTCAGCATAAACAAATGCCCCTACTCCACCAACGAGTGCCATAAAACCATTACAAATCAAGAATGCCAGTAAACTGGCATAAATGGCGCCTTTGGATGAGGGAGAAAATCGAGTCCAATTAGTCGACTGGGTTGCCCCACTTGAAAATGTGCCAAAAATTAACGTAATGGCCAAAGTATAAGATAACGAAGGCAACAGTGCTTTTGAAGGTGAAAACGACACCATCGCACTCGCTTCATAACTGTGATATAAACTGACAATAATCAAAAAAAACATGAGTGGCACAGCCAATAACGATAAGCTTTCCAACCCTCGATAACCAATTAAAGCGGTCACACAAAAAGCCATACCAACAAAGATAATAATACTATTTAAGTAAAGCGTATAATGGGCTGAATCCATGGATATTCCCATGATTTGAAGACTATAGACTGCAAGTGTTGCAGTGCCCCAAGCGTACCAACCGATTTGTGTCAAACCTAACACTAAATCCACAAGTCCCACACCTAAGCGACCAAAACTAAAACGCGAAAGTAAGTGAGTATTAAGTCCGGTATGAAAAGCAATGTGGCCTAAGATAGCCGCATAAGCTCCGAGTAATAGATTCCCGATAAAAATGATCATAATAAGATCGGGCCAAAAGGGGAAAGCAAAACCGACTTCTCCACCGGCAAACATAGTTGCAGTAAATAAGGTAAACCCCATCAATACCCAACTGAGTGAAAAGAGTGTTTTTCGACTCGATAAAGGCACTTCAGATAAAGGATAATCCTGACTTTTCATCTATAGGCCACCTCAATCAAATGGATAGATAAGACGCTCGTGTTATATTTTTCATATTCTTTCGGTAACACATTCATAACTTAGCGCTTGTTATTTGGCATAATAAATAATAAGTGATCCCCCCTAAAATCGAACCCGTGAACCATCCATAATGATAAAACCATGAAAATGCTTGATTATTGACAGCAATTAGCGTTAAACACACGGGAAAAATAAAGGCGAACATTCCTTGAAAGCGGACTCCTTTATACAGACCTTGTGCTTTATAAAGCTCAGGTAAGTTTAAATAACGCTTACGAATAATAAAGTAATCAACAATCATAATGCCAGCAATAGGCCCTAACAAACTCGAATACCCTAAAAGCCAATTAGAGTACATATCTTCTAATTTAAAGTCAGTATTCACCCAACCCATACGCTGTACTAAATCATAGGACATCAAAAGAAAGCCGATTAACCCCGTTAATAGGACTCCTTTAGTGTGATTAATCTTTTTAGGGGCTATATTTTGAAAGTCATTGGTCGGTGACACCACATTTGCCGCCGTATTAGTCGATAATGTCGCGATAATAATAAACAGCATAGCAATTACAACCCAAATTGGATTATCAATCTTACCAATAAGATTAACAGGATCTGAAATGGTTTCTCCCACTAGTCCTTGTGATGCCGCAGTGAGCACAACCCCTAAAGAAGCAAAGAAAAACATGGTTACAGGTAAACCAATTATTTGCCCTAAAATTTGATCTTTTTGCGATCTGGCATAACGACTAAAATCAGGAATATTTAATGATAGCGTCGCCCAAAAACCTACCATGGCCGTCAATCCACCAAAGAAATAAGGCCAAAAAGAGGCATTTTCTGGGCGCTTTGCAGGCTCAGCCAATAGCTCTGTCACTGAAACTTGTGGATATGCCCACATCATCAAACCGAGTCCGACGGCTAATAAAATCGGGGCAGACAAAGACTCTAAAACTTTAATCGACTCAGAGCCTTTAATAACAATATAAATATTTAAAAAAAGAAACAGAAAAAAGCCAACCACTTCACCTTTTCCTTCCAGCGACTCCCATCCAGGCAACAAATGAGACAACAAAATATGAATAGCGATACCACCAAATAAGGTTTGTATTCCAAACCAGCCACAAGCCACTATCCCTCGAATTAAGCAAGGAAGGTTTGAACCAAGAATACCAAAGGATGAACGAAGTAAAACCGGAAAAGGGATACCATATTTTGTCCCCGCACAGGCATTGAGTGTCAACGGAATAAGGATAACAATGTTGGCCAATAAAATCGTCAATAAGGCTTCTTTGACATTAAGACCAAAAAAACTGGTTAATACGCCGCCCAGCGTATAAGTAGGGACACATATCGCCATTCCCACCCATAATGCAGCAACATGCCATTTGGTCCATGTTCTTTCTCTGGTTTTTGTTGGCGCGATATCATGATTAAAATAAGCGCTATTTAGCACATCATCTTCAATCTCTAATTCATATAACAGCCCTGTTTTTATCGGTTGCGATACCTTATTCACCATAAATAATCCCTATTCCTTTTAACCTGATCTGCTTATATCGATATCATCATTAGCGTACTTTAGGATCCCAAGCATAACCCTCTGTCAACACACCATAACTTTCAGGGCGTCTATCCCGTAAAAACTGCCAACCGTTTCTGACTTGTTTGACCATATTCAAATCAATTTCATGCACTAAAAGTTCATCCTTATCTCGGCTTGCTTGCGCTTCAATTTGACCATTAGGATTAACAATGTAACTCGAACCATAGAACTCTCCCATTTTATCGTCCCATGGCGCTTCTTTACCGACTCGATTAATCGCGCCAATAAAAACACCATTCGCCGCAGCAGAGGCAGGTTGTTCCAGTTCCCACAGGTATTCACTCAAACCTGCCACTGTCGCCGAAGGATTAACAATATACTCAGCCCCATTAAGTGCTAATGCTCGCCAGCCTTCAGGAAAATGTCGATCATAACAAATATACACACCCAACTTACAATAAGCCGTGTCAAAAACAGGGTAACCAAGATTACCGGGTTTAAAATAATGCTTTTCCCAGAAACCTGGTGCGACATCTGGAATGTGATTCTTACGATATTTGCCTAAGTAACGACCATCGGCATCGATCACTGCAGCGGTATTGTAATAAACCCCTGTAATATCTTCTTCATAAATGGGCACCACTAATACCATGGCATGCTTCTTAGCTAAGTCTTGCATTAATTTAACGGTGGGTCCTTCGGGAATTTTCTCAGCCGCTTGGTACCATTTATTATCTTGGCTCGGACAAAAATAAGATTGTGTAAACACTTCTTGAAAACACAACACTTGAACGCCTTGTTTCGCAGCCGACTCCACCAAAGGAAGATGTGCATCAAGCATGGCTTTCCTGATCACTTCAGCACTCTGAGAGGTATCCGCTTTTAAACTCATTTGAATTAAGCCACATTTCACTTTAGTCATTTTTTATTCCTATTTAAATAGGACGGCACAACAGCCAGCCCCTAAATAAAAAGAAGCCAGTAGCAGCCCAAAAAAAACACAAAAAATTAACACGAACATACATTAGCCTAAAAAATCATCCATGTATATTTTGTTACCATTTTATGTGCATTATTTGAACAACTTGATATATTCTACAATTGAATGCGAAAAGTGAAACAAATGACGCTAAACCACTTTAAAACCCCCATGGAAAATAGCAATTTTGAGCAATTTAATTCAAAGAATATAATAGCATATTGAGGATAGGGTATATGACAATACAGGATCCACAATCCAGTTCATTAGCACATTACTGGATGCCTTTTACCGCTAATAGACAATTTAAAGCAAAGCCTAGACTACTCACAAAAGCCAAAGGCCTTTATTATGAAGACAACTCAGGGCGACCAGTTTTAGATGGTACCGCTGGCCTTTGGTGTTGTAATGCGGGCCATTCACGTGATGAAATAAACAAGGCGGTCAGTCATCAAATAAAGGAAATGGACTTTGCCCCTTCTTTTCAAATGGGCCACCCCATTATTTTCCAATTAGCCGAACGCCTAGCCCATATCAGCCCCAAGGGACTCAATAAAGTTTTTTTTACTAATTCGGGCTCCGAATCCGTTGATAGTGCATTAAAAATTGCGCTGAATTTTCACAGAGCAAACGGTGAAGCCAGTAGAAACCGATTCATTGGGCGAGAACTGGGCTATCACGGTGTCGGTTTTGGTGGTATTTCAGTCGGTGGTATTCCCAATAATCGTAAAAATTTTAGTGCTCAACTTTTACAAGGTGTGGATCATTTACCTCACACTTTAGATATTGAAAAAAATGCATTTTGTAAAGGCTTACCTGAATATGGCATTGAAAAAGCCGATGCCTTAGAAAAAATTATTTTCTTGCAAGGTGCTGAAAATATCGCGGCTGTTATTGTTGAGCCTTTAGCCGGATCGGCAGGTGTTATTCTTCCTCCAAAAGGATACCTAAAACGTATTCGAGAGATCACGCAACAACACGGTATTTTACTCATTTTTGACGAAGTCATCACCGCTTTTGGACGTGTCGGAGACACCTTTGCAAGTGAGCGCTGGGGAGTCACTCCTGATATGATCACAACAGCTAAAGGTCTGACTAACGGTACTGTTCCAATGGGCGCTGTGCTCATTGACGATCGTATATATGAGACTTGTATGAATGCGCCTGAAGACACCATTGAGCTTTTTCATGGTTATACCTATTCAGGTCACCCCGTTGCCGCCGCTGCCGCACTCGCCACATTAAACATTTACCAAAATGATCAACTGTTCCAGCGCAGCCGCCAATTAGAGAGTTATTTTGAGGAAGCGATCCACGGCTTAAAAACATTAAAAAATGTGATCGATATTCGTAACTTTGGCTTAGTCGGTGCGATTCAGTTTGCTCCTAGCCAAGCTGGGATTGGTAAACGTGCCTTTGCTATTTTTGAAGATTGTTTCTACCGAGGTGCACTTGTGAGAGTGACAGGAGATACCATCGCATTATCACCTCCATTGATTATCGAAAAAGATGAAATAACAAAACTCATCAACATATTATCTGATGCCATCATTAATGCTGATTAACACAGGAAATAACGAATGAAGATAATTTCTCATTATGTCAACGGCCAGCACACTCAAGCCAGTGAACGTACTCAAACTGTATTTAATCCTGCCACCGGTCAAGTACAAGCAAACGTGTCGATGGCCAGTCAAGCAGAAGTTGAAAATGCCATTGCCCATGCAAAAGCGACGCACCAAACATGGTCTCAAGTTACCCCTTTAAATCGCTCTCGTATTTTATTTAAATTTAAAACGCTTATTGAAAACAATATTGATGAACTAGCCTTGCTCATTACACAAGAACACGGCAAAGTGCATGATGATGCCAAAGGTGAGGTCATTCGCGGACTCGAAGTGATTGAGTTTGCTTGTGGGATCCCTCATCTATTAAAAGGTGAACATACTGAACAAGTTGGAAGCGGTATCGATGCTTGGACACTCAATCAACCTTTGGGCGTCGTTGCCGGGATCACACCTTTTAATTTCCCCTTTATGGTACCCATGTGGATGTTTCCTATCGCCATTGCATGCGGCAATACTTTTGTTTTAAAACCTTCAGAGAAAGATCCCGGTGTCGTCACGCGCATTGCCGAGTTATTTACTGAAGCCGGCGCACCTGATGGTGTACTCAATGTCATCAATGGTGATAAAGAAGCTGTCGATATCCTGCTAACTCATGATGACATCAAAGCGGTGAGTTTTGTCGGTTCAACCCCAATTGCGGAATATATATACACCAAAGCATCGGCTCACGGTAAGCGCGTTCAAGCCTTAGGCGGCGCCAAAAACCATATGCTATTGATGCCAGATGCGGATCTTGATAAAGCCGTTAATGCCGTGACAGGCGCAGCTTTTGGCTCAGCAGGTGAGCGATGTATGGCCATTTCTGTGATTATTGCTGTGGGTGATATTGCCGAACCCTTAATCGAAAAACTCACTCCAAAAGTGACATCCCTCAAAATAGGTGATGGCATGACACCCGATATGGACATGGGTCCGCTGATCACCGCCGACCATAAAGCCAAAGTTGAGCATTATCTTGAAATCGGCCTACAAGAAGGTGCAACACTTGTCGCTGATGGACGTGAACTATCCGTTAAAGATAGAGAAGATGGATTCTTTTTAGGTGGCAGCCTTTTTGATCATGTCACTCCTGATATGCGCATTTACCAAGAAGAAATCTTTGGCCCTGTTCTTTGCGTTGTCAGAGTCAAAGATTATGATGAAGCACTCACTTTGATCAATGAACATGAATTTGGTAACGGCACTGCCATATTTACACAAAATGGTGAAATCGCTCGACACTTCTGTCATCATGTTCAAGTTGGCATGGTCGGCGTCAATGTTCCTATTCCAGTTCCCATGGCTTTTCATAGTTTTGGCGGTTGGAAACGTTCCTTGTTTGGCCCATTACACATGCACGGTCCTGATGGTGTCCGTTTTTATACCAAACGCAAAGCCATTACCGCCCGCTGGCCAACCATCATGCATAATCAAGCTGAATTTGTGATGCCCACAATGAAATAGCTCGTCACGCCACAAACAAATCCAATCCCGTTGTTTATTTGTCTGTGGCCTTTTGCTTTTTAAACCATGTATTAAATGCTTGCTGCAAAGCCACTTCATTCTTTCGAAATAAAAACACTTTATCAGATTGTGTGTATAATTTTTTTGATTTTAAACCGCACAAGAGTGGATTGATACTGTGTATATAATCCACTTCAATGGAATCAGTAAACATCACATCAGCTTTATTTTCAGTCAGCCATGTAAAGGGCTGGTGATTATTAGGAACAATAATTAATGTGGCTTTTTTCACTCTCGATAATGCAAATGCTTCATTCGTCCCACCACGGTTTTCTACGACTCTGACTCCTTCTACATCAATATCATCAAAGGTCTTAAAACGTGACTGATCACGACACCGCATCAATGCCGTTTTACCAAAAACGTGTATAGGCAATGACAATAAAAACTGCTGCTCTCTCTGTGCTGTGGCAGAAATTCCCCCTACAGCCATTTGAAAACGATTACTCGCAAGATCTTTTGACAGCTCAGACCAATGAGTTTGAACAAATTCAATATTATAATGCTTCTCTTTTGCGAAACGCTGAATCAAACTAATCGCATCCCCACTAAAGGTCTGACTCTGCTTATCGAGCCAAGTCAATGGACGATAATCTCCCGTCGTCCCTACCAATAATGTCTGTGCTGCTTGTGAATAAAAAGCACAGCTTAGAATAAAGCACAGTAGGATACGCAATCGCATTGATATCTCCTAATCACTTATTTTTTGATGCCTGAAAATATTGCTACGCAACCTCGCATTTCAATTTTCACTTGCTGAAAGTGTTCATTTAACACGGCTTCCAAGCTGGTTAAATCATCGGAAAAGTTGTCAAAAATACCTTTATTATTATAATGCTTCATCAGTTTTTTCGCGAAATATCCAATATTAATCCCTTTACCTAAAATAGTACTGCCAAATACCACACCATTTGAATTTAAATACGCATTGAGATGTTGAAACACCACAGCCTTAGAGCGTAAATCGCCAGGCAAGCAATGCAATAAATAATTCATACTGATTGAATCAAAAGGCTCACAATTTAACGCCCAAGGTGAGAGAACATCTCCTTCATAAACTTCTGGATGATATTCTTTTATTTTACCCGCAACGGTAGCCAAACAGATCGGATTTAAGTCAAATAAAGCGATTCGACCTTGATGATGAGTTAAACTTTTTTGTAAATACCACCCGGTCCCAACGCCCACATCGAGATGATTTGAACTCATTTTCTTATGATATTCGGCACGTAAAAAAGCTGTCGGACAACGCCATAAACAATAATTAGAAAAGAGCAACACTCGCAAATTATACTCTAGCATCATTTTTCGCGTGTAAACTGCTTGTCCTTTGTAAGCAGGATCATCTTGTGACACCATTACATTTCCTCATCTCAAGTACAAAGCTCATTGAGTCGTAGATTAATAATCAGTTAAGGGCAATACCAATCTAAGTAAATATAGAACATTTACTTTTAATACAGAGGAGGAAATCAAAACAAGCGCTAAGCCAACGAAAAAGAGTTGGCTCTAAAATTGATGGATTATCGAGACCAGCGTCCCAATGTACAACGATCGTTACTGCCAAAATCTCTAACCGTAGAGACATTCTCATAGCCAAGTTCAATGAGTTTATTTCTGACAGAAATAGCCTGTTGATAGCCGTGTTCTAATAACAAATAACCACCCGGAGCTAAATAATCTCGTGCTGCGGCTGCAATGTGATAGAGATCTGCAAAACCAGACTCAGAAGCAGTAAGTGCACTTTGAGGCTCAAACCTCACATCCCCTTCGTGAAGATGATGATCTTGCTCGTCAATATAAGGAGGATTTGAAACGATTAAATTAAAATCATAACAGCTGATGGCGTCAAACCAATCACTTTGTAAAATTTCAACATGCTCTAATTTAAGCAACTGACGGTTTAATTTGGCCAACTCAACGGCATCTGTCACCTTATCCACACCTATCATTCGCCATGAGGGTCTCTCATGGGCTAACGCTAGCGCAATCGCCCCTGTACCTGTGCCTAAGTCCAGTACACGCGCCGAGTCAGACAAAGGTAGATTTAACGCCGTTTCAACGAGTATTTCGGTATCAGGTCTGGGAATTAAGGTTGTAGGATTGACTCTAAAAGGTAATGACCAAAACTCTCGCTCCCCCACGATATGTGCTATAGGGTTGCCTTCTAATCGTTTAGCCACCATACGTTTAAACTCAGATCCTTGTTCTGATGAGATACTATTATCAGGCCAAGTGTAAAGGTAAGCCCTTGATTTATTAATCACATGTAATAACATAATTTCAGCATCTAACTGAGGTGTATCAGAAATATCCATCAGTTGTGATGAAGCCCATTCAAGCGCTTTAACAATAATAAGTTGCACTGCACATCCTTTTCATTATGAACACAAGATTAATCGGTTTGAAATAATCAATATCACGAGTCTCAATAGATAAAACAAAAGCCCGTTAAGGGCTTTTGTTTATGGCTATCAAATGACTATTCGTCTGACAAAGCGGCCAATAAGTCTGCTTGGTTTTCTTGTATCAAGGGCTCAATGATACAATCTAAATCGCCTTCAATAATTTCACCTAAACGGTATAACGTCAGGTTAATACGATGCTCACTCAGCCGTCCTTGTGGAAAATTATAAGTACGAATACGCTCAGAGCGATCGCCGCTGGCCACAAGGCTTCGGCGAGTAGAATCTTCTTCACTACGACGCTTTTCATCCTCAACGGCTTGAATACGAGCCGATAATACACTCATGGCTTGAGCACGGTTTTTATGCTGAGAACGCTGATCTTGGCATTCAACAACAATACCTGTGGGAATATGCGTAATTCGAATAGCTGAATCGGTTTTATTCACGTGCTGTCCACCAGCACCTGAAGCCCTAAAAGTATCCACTTTTAGATCCGCTTTATTAATTTCAATCGCTTCCGCTTCAGGAATTTCAGGCAGAACAATAACAGTACAAGCAGAAGTATGTACACGACCTTGAGACTCGGTTTCTGGCACACGCTGAACACGATGACCACCAGACTCAAACTTCAAATTGCCGTAAACCCCTTCCCCTGACACTTTCATAATGATTTCTTTAAAACCACCATGTTCGCCTTCACTGGCATTCATGACTTCTATTTGCCAGCGTTTACCTTCACAATAGCGACTGTACATGCGGAACAAATCACCCGCAAAAATGGCCGCCTCATCGCCTCCAGCTCCCGCTCGAATTTCAACAAACGCATTGTTATCATCATTAGGATCTTTAGGAAGCAATAAGATTTGTAACGCATCTTCAAGGGATTCAATCACGGCTTTGGCTTGCTTAATTTCTTCCAGAGCCATTTCTTTCAATTCAGCATCATCTTCAGCCAGCATTTCTTTTGCTGACATAAGATCATCTTCTGCTTGCTTAAATGCCTTAAAAGCTTTAACCACTTCTTCTAATTGCGAATATTCTTTAGATAAGGCTCTAAATTGCTCTTGATCTGCAATCACACTGGCATCACTCAGTAAAGCCAGTACCTCTTCATTTCGCTCAAGCAAGCCTTCAAGCTTGCGAATAACACTCTCTTTCATTAAAACGCTAACCTTAGTCTTTATCTAATCCAAGCACATTTCTTAATTGCTCAAGAGAATGTAAATCCCCTTCACGACTCGCCGCAGTTAACGCTTGTGTCGGCGCATGAATTAAACGATTGGTTAATTTATTAGCCAATTCTAAAATAAGGGCTTCACTGTCTCCCCCTTGGGCTAATTTATTCATCGCTCGTTCAACTAACTCATCCTTCACCGCGAGACTTTTATTGCGATATTCACGGATACTGTCAACCGAACTCAGGGAACGTACCCATGCCATATACTGGTGAGATTGATCTTCAGCAATTAATTCAGCTTGCTCGGCAGCCTCTCGTCGAGAGGCCATATTTTGTTCAATTATGCTTTGCAGATCATCTACTGTATAGAGGAAAGCATCATCTAGCTCGGCTACCTCTGCTTCAATATCGCGGGGAACCGCTATATCAACCAATAACATAGGCTGATGACGACGCTGCTTTAGCGCTTTTTCTACCATGCCTTTTCCAAGGATAGGTAATGGACTCGCAGTAGAGGATATCACGATATCCGCCTGAGCGAGAAAATCAGGGATCTGTTCTAATGTAATAGGTTTGCCATCAAATTGTTCACACATTGCCTGTGCACGATGGATCGTTCTATTCGCCACAGTGATGGATTTCACACCATGTTCAAAAAGGTGTTTGGCCACCAACTCAATCGTTTCTCCCGCCCCAACTAATAAGACTTGAGTTTGACTTAAAGCTGAAAAAATATGCTTCGCCATACTGACCGCAGCAAACGCCACAGAAACGGCAGATGTACCAATATCCGTCTCGGTACGGATCTTTTTCGCCACAGAAAACGTATTTTGAAATAATTTATCCATGGCAAAAGCAACGGTACCCGCTTCTTTGGCTTGGGCAAATGATTGCTTCACCTGCCCTAATATTTGCGGCTCGCCCAAGACTAGCGAATCTAATCCCGCCGCAACACGTATTAAATGCTTCACCGCTTCTTGATCGGTTAATGTATACAAGCAAGGCGCAATATTTTCATGAGAAAGTCCATGATATTGCTCCAACCAATCAACTAATAAACTGGTGTTTCTTGCATTTGAATACAATTCAGTACGATTACAAGTCGAGATAATAACGGCTTCACCAGAGCAAGTGTGTGCCGCCAGGCTCTTCATGGCATCATGAATTTTATCTGGCGCAAACGCCACTTTTTCGCGGATATCCACGCTGGCCGTCTTATGATTAATACCGATTGCTACAAGGCTCATCTGACTCGTTTAGATTATTACCATCTCATTTATTGGCCGTTATTCTACTGAATTGGGCTACTTAAAAACAGAATATGCTTAACAAAACCGAAGAATAATGTTCATTTTCGGAAGATTTAACAAAAAAAACACGCTAACTGCTGCTTTTTTATCCACAAAAAGTGACCATGACTTCATTATAATAAAAAGATCATCATAAGCATTGGCTATTTTCACTCTCCCTCGTATTATAATCTGTCTAATCCAAAAATATCGAATAACTAATTTGACTGACTTAAGCAAAAAACTCTTTTCATGGCTAATGCTAAGCTTAGTTTTTCTATCTGGCTGTAGCAGCATACCCAATAGCCTCAGCCCAGTTTTGGTTGAAAAGGTCGCCGATGCCAATGCTTGGGAAATGACAGGAAAAATTGCCATTACTGTTCCCAATGATAAATTAAGCAGTAATCTATATTGGTTACATTCAACAAGCAGCGATGAACTCACCCTGACCACTATGCTGGGTATTCAAGTACTGTCATTGACACAAAAAGAAGGTAAAGCCCGCTTAATTGTCAATGGCGAAACCTATGAAGACAGCAATGCCCAAGCTTTACTCTTACGTGTAACCGGTTGGACCCTGCCCATTGATTCACTACCTCTTTGGATAACTGGGCAATTAAGCCCAACTGATATCATTAAAACAAAAGATAACCAAAACCGCCCCCTTCATGTGATGACAAAAACCAACCCAACTTGGACCATTAACTATTTACGTTGGCAGCAACAACAAGGTACTGAGTTGCCTAGGTTGCTCACACTTAATAACTCAGATGTAAAAATAAAAATTCAAATTAATCAATGGCAAGCTTTAGCACCATCAGATAATATCAACCAGTTGCATCACATTAATCAAGCCAAGAGCACTCCTTAATATGCATTCCCCTCTGTCATCCGCGTGGCCTGCTCCCGCCAAATTAAACTTATTTCTACATATCAATCATCGACGTGATGATGGTTATCATGAACTACAGACTTTATTCCAATTTATTGATTACTCTGATTATCTCGATTTTAGGATCACGCAAACACCCGAGCTTGTCCTTCATTCAAGCCTAAATGCAGTTGTCCCACAGCACGATAACTTAATTCTCAAAGCCGCAAAATCATTACAGGCATATACTCAATGCTCTCAAGGGGCGGAAATATACTTGGATAAACGTTTGCCTATGGGTGGCGGTATCGGTGGAGGCTCCTCAAATGCTGCTACGACACTCGTCGCCCTCAATCACCTCTGGAATACACACTTAAGTCAAAAAGAACTTTGTGATATAGGTCTCAAGCTCGGTGCTGATATACCTATATTTATCAATGGCTCGTCATCATTAGCAGAAGGAGTAGGCGAACGATTGACTCCCGCTCAGCCTGTGGAAAAATGGTATTTGATCATCACGCCAAATGTGCATGTCTCCACCGCTGAAGTGTTCCAAGATTCAAAGCTGACCCGCGACACACCTAAACTCCCAATAGAGGCATTAATGAGCGCTCCTTGGCATAATGATTGTCAAAAACTGGTGACCGAACGCTACCCTCAAGTTGCCAACGCCTTAGCGTGGCTGCTAGAATATGCGCCGTCTAGAATGACCGGAACGGGTGCTTGTGTTTTCGGGGAATTCGAGCAACATCAGCAAGCCCTATCCGCACTGGCTAAGCTGCCACCTAAGATGAGTGGATTTGTTGCACAAGGAAAAAATATATCGCCATTAACGCTGAGATTAGCTCAACGTTAAAATACGCATCTGAAATAATATAGATTATTTCAGCCACTAAAAATAACGCTTAAGCCTGAGGTTCATACAGTGCCTGACATTAAACTTTTTGCTGGTAACGCTACACCTAGTCTCGCTAAAAAAATTGCTGAACGTTTATTTTGTAAACTTGGAGACGCAGAAGTTGGCGTATTCAGCGACGGTGAGATCAGTGTCCAGATCAATGAAAATGTGCGAGGAGCGGATGTTTTCATCATTCAATCGACTTGTGCGCCGACCAATGATCACTTAATGGAACTGATCGTCATGGTTGATGCGCTTCGTCGCGCATCAGCAGGCCGTATCACAGCCGTTATACCTTACTTTGGTTATGCTCGCCAAGATCGCCGTGTCCGCAGTGCACGTGTGCCCATTACAGCAAAAGTGGTTGCTGATTTCTTGTCCAGTGTAGGTGTAGACAGAGTCTTGACTTGCGATTTACATGCTGAGCAGATCCAAGGATTCTTTGATGTTCCCGTGGACAATGTCTTTGGTAGCCCTGTATTGCTAGAAGACATGATGCAAAAAGAGCTGGAAAACCCCGTTGTCGTCTCACCTGATATTGGCGGTGTCGTTCGTGCTCGTGCTGTCGCCAAACTCCTAGACGATTCCGATCTGGCCATTATTGATAAGCGTCGTCCACAAGCCAATGTGGCTCAAGTGATGCACATCATTGGTGATGTCCAAGGCCGAGACTGTATTATTGTCGATGATATGATCGATACAGGTGGAACACTTTGTAAAGCCGCTGAAGCCTTAAAAGAGCATGGGGCAAATCGCGTTTTTGCTTATGCAACCCACCCTGTTTTTTCAGGTAACGCAGTGCAAAATATCAAAGACTCTGTGATCGATGAAGTGATCGTCACTGATACTATTCCTCTCAGTAAAGAAATTCAGGCCCTTGATAAAGTGTCTCAATTGACTATGTCCACTGTCATGGCTGAAGCAATACGCCGCGTCAGTAATGAAGAATCGATTTCCGCTATGTTTGAGCACTAGTACTGCATTGAGCGCTAATGCGGCAACTCATTTTTAATCGATAAAATGACATTTCTGATCAAAAGCACACTAAGCCGTGTGCTTTTTCATTTTACGCTTGATTTATCTCGCCTAAATTGATTCAAAATTCCCCCTAATAACCCTATGGAGATAACGATAAAAAACAGACTGAAATTGACTGCTGTATTGGCAAACTGTGACATAAAAAATGTCCCTAATAAACTTCCTAGGCCATAACGAATACAAGCTAATACTGCACTTGCCGCTCCGCCCATAGCTTTGAAATCTTCCATTGCAGCCGCTAAAGAAGGCCCAAAACAAAAAGCCACTCCCCAAAAAAGTAACCAAGCCGGTAAAATGAAGGTCACTGCATTTTTAGCAATATAAAGATTACTCAGCAACATCAAGAGTGCGCCTATTAGCATCAAGCTTGCACCGAGAATGATACTGCGATTAAGTCCAAGGAGCTCCACCCACCGAGTAGAACAAAAAGCCCCCATGGCAAACATAAGGGCGCAGCTCGCAAAATAAAAACCATAGGCCTGCTGACTCACATGGTATTGTTCAATCAATATGAAGGGGGAAATACTGGTTAATGTAAAAAATAAAATCGTACTCGCAGTACTGAAAACACTGTAACCTAATAGCGATTTATTTCGAATGATTAAAGAATAGTTTTTAAAAACTTGCCTAAAATTCAATGGTTGGCGAGGCTGAAAGCGACTCGTATCTTCAACAAAAATAACGGCTATCAATAAGGCAACAATGCCAAAAATAAATAACACGATGAAGGCGGCTCTAAAACTATGAAATTGATCTTGTAATAAACTGCCCACAACTGGGCCAACCAAAGTCCCTAATGTGGCAGCGCTGGATAAAAAACCATAACCTTTCGCCGCCACAACGCCAACATAGCGATCACGAATAATAGCATAAGCGGTCACAACGGCCGCTGAAGCCGCTAAGCCTTGTATCACCCTTGCAATGATCAAACTCTCAACACTTGAGGAAACAATGCAATAAAGCGAGCCTAAAATATAAACCAATAGTGCAGAGATGGCGCTCATACGCCGACCAAATCGATCGGATAAGGGACCAAAAATAAGTTGCCCAACTCCCATCGATAAAGTGTACGCTGTCATAGTTAACTGAGATTCAACCTGAGAGCTCGATAGCATACGCATCATATTAGGTAATGAAGGGGCGTAAATATCCAGAGATAAGGTGATAATACCCACCATAGGCGCTAAAACTAAGCCGACCCCCAACATATTATTAGGCAGTTTTGCATTAAATATCACTCACTCATCTCCTAATAGTTTAAAATTCACGATAAAAAGCGCTTAAAAAATAAAAGTAAGCATTTGATTAAGATGTAATTTATGATTTAGTCGCTATTTCACATTAAATCAGTTTTGCAAGCGACTGGGTTAATACTGTCGCTGACACTTCTTTACAGCCCGTCGCATTTTGCCCACACCATAGTGGCGAAAAGTCTTTACTGCCTTTCGCTTCTGCTTTTTTTCGAATAGCAGCCATACTCATTGCCGCTAACGGAAAAGGAGGAACGGCTGAATGCGTGACCCCCAACTCAGACATGACTCTATTCACAATGCCTCGTGCAGGCTTTCCTGAGAACAGTGTGGTCAATGCCGTATATCGAGCTTGAGGACTTTTAATGGCTTCACGATGTATAACCGTTGTTTTAGCTTCATCACATAATAAATATGCTGTTCCCACCTGTACAGCTAACGCACCAAAAGACAGTGCCAATTTGACGGTTTGTGCATCTACAATACCGCCAGCGGCAATAACAGGTAATTTAACCTGCCCAATAATCTGCGGTAATAGCGCATAAGTCCCAAGCTGAGTACTCAGATCTTGAGTGAGAAACATGCCTCTATGGCCACCAGCCTCAATACCTTGAGCAATAATGGCATCAGCGCCATTTGCTTCTAGCCATTTCGCTTCCTCGACAGTTGTCGCCGTTGATAGCACTTTTGCCCCCCAAGACTTAACCCGCGCTAATAAGACTTTATTGGGTAAACCAAAATGAAAACTGACAAATTCAGGCTGATAAGGCTCAATGATATCCGCAATGTCATGGCTAAAAGGGCGCCTTTTAGCCCCTTGAGTAATATCACTTTCTTGAACGCCATATTCTAAAAAATAAGGCTTTAATGCCGCTCGCCATGTTAATTCAATAGCATGGTTATATTCAGGAGAAACGTGACAGAAAAAATTAAGATTAATAGGCGTTGATACCTGCTTTTTCAATTTTTCGACTTCGAATTTTAACAGTTCAGCACTCAACATGGCGCAAGGCAATGAGCCCATTCCACCGGCCTTAGCGACGGCAATCGCTAACTCGCTATCTTGCACCCCCGCCATCGGCGCTTGAATGATAGGTAAAGTAACTCCCAAAAAATCTTGAAATGCCATAATTCAATCTCTCCAATGAGCCCCTGCAATAAAGATACTCCAAATCAATCAAAGAATGTGCTTTTCAAGAAAATATTTAAGCCGCGTCTTGGTATCTATTCCCATGATACTTCAAGATGCCTGTTTTCAGAGTGCATAAAAGTGCCTTACTCAAGGCGGGCTCTTCTTAAAAAACAAAGGAGCCGAAATACTTATTGCCTTTTAGAATGATACTAAGGTAGAGGTCGATGCTTTGACACACTTCCAAGGAGCCGGCTCTTGTTAGCAAAGCGGAGAGCATTTTATATTGTTTTATTAAACATCGACTTAAAATAACTAGGCTCGATGTTTAGCTGAGCATCAAGGATGTTAGAAATGGCATTTATGCAGGAATAATTAATGACCTTATCTAAAAGGTATTTAATTCCAGTTGAATCCTGCATACACCTTAAAAATCTGTCTGTTAACCCACCATAGTTAAGTCGTTTTCCATAATGTACATAGTATTTGTACTGATCCCTGTGGTATTTGCCTCAATTTTGGTTGTATGACTGTCTACCGCAGTCTCAACCGCTGTCACTCTAGCCGATACCGCTGATATTTCGGTCGTTTTTTCCTGTATATCCGTTACTGTTTCCTCTATTCTAGAAACCGTTGTCGCCAATTTACTTGCCGTCGCTTCAATCTGATTGGTTGTTCCTTTAATCTCATCACCAACGATATTAACTTTGGCTTGTAACGCATGCAGTTGGGACAAAGTGGCTTTAGCCTCTTCAGCGACCACTTTAGTACGGGCACCAAACAAACTGTTTGCCGTTGCAACGACCTTATCGTTCTTCACTTCTAAATAGGTTTTACTCGTACTGACTTTGACTTCAGCTGTCGCGTTCACAATAAATTTGGCAGCAACCGTAATATCCACCACAGCACCAATATTAATCCCTGTCGACAAAGCCAATTTATAGCTATTATAATTCCCCACGACTATACTGGTACTGGAACCAACCACATAAGAAAAGCTGTAATCTGTAACAATTTTTAGCCCTGTCATCGTTGTACTATCTTCTAAAAACGTCGTAGACATAGGTATACCTCGCCATCAAAGATTGAAATGAAAAAACGAATACAAAGAAAAATTAAAGTTTGAAGTAAAAATTATATAGAGCAATTGTTTTAAATAATATCAACCCAGTTAACTCATCACTTAAAATAAATGACCAATTTATGCCTTTCAATATAACGTACTATGTAATGTTTTATTTTAAAAGCCCAATTTACTAACCTTTACTTATTATAACGATATCAACGAATACGGCAGTAGAGTGACAAATACTCCCGCTATAAGTTCCAAATAATCAGTATCATTAAAATTAATTTATTAATTAAGCATAATGACAAAGGTTTATAATATAAAAATATCATTATCAATAATTTCTATTTTATTTTCGGCTATGCTTACACTTTTCTTATCAATTAGCACTTCCACCTTCAAGTGTCTATTTAATTGTGCAATCAAAAATCGGTATTTCATCTTTATCAATTAAATCTCAAATAAGCGTGTCTTATAATACAGCTTGGCATGTGAAACAAAAAATCAGACAAATAATCATACAAACAATCAAATAGCGAGATCATAAACACCAATTATCGAGTATTGTTCAAGTTAATAACGTGTATTATTGCGGTAAGCGTCATGGTGGAAAACAAGGTCGAGATTCAGAAAATAAATTGCCTTTTATCTCAGTAGTATCCACGAATAGTGAAGGCCATCCTCCTTATATGAACTTTAATGTTGTAAAAGGATTCCATTTAACCTAGGTCTCCTGTTGGGCAAAAACACTTAGCTAAAGGAAATACGCTCATATTCGATAGACTCGCTTGCTTTAGTGCAGTAAAGAGGCGGAATGTGAGCATTTCACTATAGTAACAGGTGGCGTTCCAGAAAGTGTGACGAAACAGTAATTCATTTAGAGCAATACGATGGTAGGGAATGTAAAAAATGCCAAGTTCTCATGATGAAAACAAACAACATCAAGCGACATACAAGCAATTGATAATATATTAAAAAGTGTGAATAAAATCCATTGTGACTAATTGAGTCAAAATAATATTCATTCGCTTGCGCGTACGAAATATTTATTAAATGTGGTCGCTTATTGCTGAGATCTAGGCATTACTCAATAATGGTAACGCCTGAACTCAGAATAGTGATCCCTGTTACTTCTTGAACACTAGTCTCACTTAACTCGCATTTATATTGACTTTGTTTAATTTCTGTTACTGTTTCACTAATTTCAGTGGTGGTCTCTTGTATGTTAGTCGTTGTCTGTTCCAGCTTGGTAACACGATCCGCAATACTAACACTCTCAGCAACAACTTTATTACCAATAACTTGAACGTCAGTCCCCAGTGCTACAGCGTTTTCTTCAATAGCTTCTATCTTTTCTTCTACCAGTCCAAGTGAGTACAGTGCAATTTTGGCTTCATCAGCTGCGATTCTTAATTTTGCTGCAGCAAGCTCCTTCTTGTCTGCCACAACCTTGGTACTATTTGCTCCGAAGTACACCCGTTCAGCTTTAAACTCATAAGCTACCAAACTAAGGCTCGTTTTAAGAGCTAGCGTCACATCCAATTTTCCTCCAACGGTTAAACCAACATAGGTCCCAAACTTAACATTATTATAATCCCCCACTGTAACACTGGTACTAGTACCCAAAACAAAAGAAAATTTTGCCTCAGCTGTAAGTTTATATCCTTTAAAAGTTGCCACTTCCGTTGCAGTATTAAGATCTGAAGAAAAATCCTTAGTCGTAGACATAAGCATACCTCATGAGCAGTTACCCTCTTTAATACTATCTATTAAAAACAAAATTCTGGACGATTATTGACCACCAAATAAATAAGCAAACCAATGTTTGCAGTTCTTTACCTTAGATAATGATTATTTACCAATCAAGTTAACATAAAAATGTGGTGATTTATATTTTTAGTCTAAAAAATGAAAAGTTTCTTATTTTTTCACTATAAACTTTCATTTATCAATGTTAATTTTAGCAACCTAGTGAAAACACAGTAAATACAAATAAATCTCCGCTGATACAGGTAGAATTTATACCGAATCAAAAATAAGCACAATATAAGCTGCGAATAGCGTCAAATGAACCACTCCCTGCATAATATTCGTTCTTCGACTCACAAACGTCACCACACTGACTAATAATGTCAATATCAACAACATAGACTCAAGTGGATCAAGCCCTAATTCTACAGGTAAAGCCGTGATCCAACCGACACACAATACTGCAGGGATCGTTAAGCCTATCGTTGCCAATGCCGAACCCAAACAAATATTCACGGATCTTTGTAACTGATTCGCCAAAGCAGAATTAACTGCGCTTAATCCTTCGGGCGTTAAAATAATCGCGGCAATGAGAAAACCACCTAACTCTACAGGTGCATGAGTCAACACAATTACATGGTCAATATACACCGCTAACTGTTTTGACAAGAAGACAATGGCAAGGATCGCAGCAATTAACATAACAAAATGGTAAGACGTGGTTTTTACGATTAAGTTATGTTCATTACTCTCTGTCGGTGTGATCGACTGACGTTTATTTTCCGGTGGTTGAAAAATATCACTGTGGGTTGTCGTTTGAATAACTAAAAATACACCATACAATACCGTTGCCGTAATGCCCAAAAAAATCGCCAATAACGGCGAAAGTGTTCCTCCCTGACTTGAAGCTGTAAAACTTGGCATAACAAGCCCAAGTACAGCCAAGGGGATCAAAACAGACAAGTATGTATTCGCTCCTTGCACATTATAACTTTGCATTTTGTGACGCCAACCACCCACTAATAAACTGATCCCCACCAAACCATTAAGAATAATCATTACCACAGAGAACATAGTATCTCTTGCCAATGTGGAACTATCAGCTCCCGTTAACATCACTGAAGAAATCAAGGCAACTTCAATAAAAATAACAGCCAGCGTCAAAATCAAAGTACCATAAGGTTCCCCTAAAATAACCGCAAGTGATTCCGCATGCCGTACGACATTAAAAGCTCCCCAAAGCATAATGAGAAAAACAACAATGAGCAGTAGAACACTCTCACTATTCCCTAAATTTTGTGGTGACAAGTTATCTTTTAAAAATAGAAAAACACCCAATAGTAAAAAGCAACATAGCGTTGCAAGCTCTTGTCGTATTACTCTCATTAACCTTCCCTTACTGAATTCTCATAAACATTGGCTGAGTCAATATTCATAAGCATAGTTAAGGATTTCACGCTTTAAGAAAAATCTGTAATGATAATTCCCTTTAGCAAGGCGCCATTCAGGCGCAATCACATTGCTAAAATGAAAAAGGGCTCTTTTGCCTATACAAATGACAATATCCACACTTTAAAAAGTAGCGCGAAAGGAGAAAATCTAAAAGAAATCAGAAAAGACAAAGGCCTAGCATTTCTGCTAGGCCTTCTGGTATTTGGCAGGGGTGGAGAGACTCGAACTCCCAACCATCGGTTTTGGAGACCGCTGTTCTACCAATTGGAACTACACCCCTGTTGACGAGACGCATTATGCTGAAAAGCATGGCAAAGGTAAAGTACTTTTTTACAATAAACAGTTAAGCGAATAATTTTCAATCACACTGGTGTTTTGTTATTCAAAACAGGTATCGAACAGACGTTTTTCGAGCAGCGCTGAGTTTATTCACTAAATTGCTTACAAGCTCTCAGATTATATCGATATAAATTAACCTAGATCATTGAAAGCTCAAATAACCTCCTTTATTGTTACTTAATCATACATTTGTCACAAATTTGTTATCGATTAAATACGTAAAAACGAGTACCCTCAACAGCAGCCATATATTTATCTGTATATTTGAGCTCTTAGAAGTAGGAAATACTAATGAATAAAAATGAAAAGCGACTCAGAAATCACGATATCGTTCCAACCAGCGGCCAGTCAACTCGAGTTTGGGTCGATAACCAATCAGTCGACGCCATTCCAGGAGAAAACATTCTCAGTGTCCTATTTGCTGTAGGCAAAAGAACAATAACCAAAAATGATCACGGCAAAGTCACTGGCGCCTATTGCGGTATGGGAGTTTGTCATTGCTGTACCGTCAAAGTGAACGGGCAACATAAAGTAAAAGCATGTCAAACACTCATCGAGCCTGAAATGCAAATTATCACTCAAGTCAACCGCCTGCACGATGAAGGATTATAATATGTCTCACTCCTCCCTTCCTGTTGTCATTGTTGGTGCTGGTACAGCGGGAATGTCTGCTGCCGCCGAGCTCTCTGAGTCAGGGATCCATTCTATAGTCATTGATGAAGCCCCTCGAATTGGTGGCGCTGTTTTTCGTGGCCCCTTTCGTGAAGCGATAGAATTACCTCACCTCGATAATAAATTGCGAAAAAAAATAGCCAACATCCGTCAGCTATATCAAGAAAACCAATCACATATCCAACTCATGCTCGAAACCAAAGTATTAGGCCCTTCGGGTAATAATGCATTGCTGGTAAGGCATAAAAACGAAGTGTTCGACATACCTTATGAACAACTCATTATTGCCACTGGCTGCCATGAACGCTCGATCCCTTTCGATGGCTGGCAATTGCCAGGGATCATGTTACTTGGCGGAGTTCAACTCCAACTTAAATCAGGTTTAGTTAAACCCGGTCAAAAAATGGCTATTGTAGGTACTGGCCCCTTGCTTCCCTTAGTGGCTTGTCAGCTTCACAAAGCGGGTGTCCATGTTGTGGGTGTTTACGAAGCAGGGAAATTCAGTGACTTTGCCAAAGAAAGCCGCGCTTTTTTAAACAGGCCCTTATTGACTTTAGAGGGTATGGGATTACTCAGTTACTTAAAAGCTCACGCCATTCCTATACACTATGGCTGGGGAATTGTTGCAGCAAAAGGAGAAGAGTCTTTAAAAAGCATCACTGTCGCGCAATATAATGAAGATTGGTATCCCATTCAAAATACAGAAAAACAAATTGAAGTTGACAGCCTTGCCGTGGGATATGGTTTTGTCTCCCGTAACCAATTATCTCAACTCATGGGTATTGAACACCAAGTATGTTCTTTAAGTGGTCTTAAACCCCAAGTCGATGAATGGCAAATGAGTTCTGTACCCAATACCTACATTGCTGGAGACAGCGTAGGAATATTAGGTGGAGAAGGTGCCATGATGGAGGGACGAATAGCCGCTTTATCCATAGCCCAAAATCTAAACGTCATGTCATCTGTTGTCGCTAAAGAAAAAGCAAACGAATACTTTAACTTACTTAATAAAGTTAAATTATTTAGAGCCGGATTTGATCGAGTCGGCCGTCGACGAGAGGGATTATTATCACTATTGAAGCCCGAAACCCTCGTTTGCCGCTGTGAAAATGTATCTAAAGCAAATATCGATAAAGTGATCAATCAAGGCGTTAAAGATATTACTACGTTAAAAATGCGAACACGTGTTGGTATGGGCGATTGCCAGGGAAAAACCTGTAATAGCTATTGTCAAGACAGACTCAGACAAGAACTCGATACACTCGATGTCGGATACGTTAAACCTCGTTTTCCCCTTGATCCTATTCCTTTTTCAGCATTATCGGAAGGTGTATAAATATGCCCACACTCTCAAATAAAAAATATGACATCATTATTGCAGGTGGTGGTGTTATTGGCGCAGCTTGTGCTTACTTTTTAAGTAAAGACAAAGATCTTAATATCGCACTCGTTGACTTAAAAAAACCAGGCAATGCCTCACGTGCTTCAGCTGGTGGCCTTTGGGCAATAGGTGAATCTGTCGGTTTAGGTTGCGGAGTGATATTCTTCAAGCGCATGTCAATGCAGAGAGCAGAAGCCGAAGGTGCCGATCTTCCCCCGCTGCGCCCTCATGTTCTACCTGATTGCTTTTTTGAATTTGCCCTTAAAAGTAATAAAATGTACCCCGCCCTTTGGCAAGAATTAAAAGACAAGCATGATGTCGATTTTAAATTTGAAAAAACCGGCCTTAAGTACATCATGTATGACAAATACGATAAGCTCTATGCCGATTCTATTGTTGAGCAAATTCCTGGACTCAGTGACGAAATTAATTGGCTAAGTGCTGAAGAGCTGGCAAAAGATGAGCCTCATATTAATGCTGATGCTATCGGTGCATTAGAATTTAAGTGCGACCATCAGGTCAATCCCTATCGATTAAATGAAGCCTATATGGAAGCCGCTAGACAAAATGGCGTCGAGCTATTTTTACAAACCGAAGTCACAGATGTTGAAAAACATGGCAATCGCATCACGGGAGTCAATACCACAAAAGGCATGCTAGCGTGCGACATGCTTATCAATGCAGCAGGAAGTTGGGCTGCACAATTAAGTAAAATGGCCACTGGCATTGAAATTCCCGTTTATCCTGTCAAAGGACAAATTATTCTCTCAGAGAAATTACCTAAAATACTCAAAGGCTGCGTTTCCACCACAGACTGTTACATCGCCCAAAAAGATAATGGTGAAGTGCTTATTGGAAGCACCACAGAAGAGAAAGGATTTGATACGACCAATACTCTACCAGAGTTAAAAGAGTTAGCCACTGGTGCCATGCGCTGTTTGCCTATACTTAATGACATGAACATCAAACGTTGCTGGGCGGGCCTAAGACCAGGTACACCTGATGAATTGCCCATTTTAGGGGAAATGGAAGGAGTAGAAGGTTACCTCAATGCTTGTGGACATTTTAGAACAGGTATTCTCACCTCCGCCATCACAGGTAAACTCATTAACGATCTGTATCGTGGCCTTCCGCTGGATTTAGACATTACCCCATTTAAACATGCTCGTTTTAATGAGCAACATAAAAAGCAGGCTTAACCTCATTATTTCTGCTAACCATTAAATCACACTGATCTACCTGCTAATGTTTGGAGCCTATGATAAACATTAGCAGGTATGCCATTAAAATATTCTTATTCAATAGCATCTATCACTCCACTATCTTCATGCCCCCAACATTCATCATTATGCTGCTCGTACTCTTGCCCTATGGGAAAAATAACACTCACTTTTTGTACTTCACCATGCTCCTCGGTTTGATTTTCTCTAAAGACAGGAGTGATATCTTCATGAGCATCATTCTCGATGGCAATTGAAGCACACCCTTGAAGAAATAGTGCACATCCAAGTGCTGCTAGCAATACTCTCAAACCTACAATAAAACAACGCATTCCATCCCTAAATATAGCTAATCAACTGAAAGTAAAAGTATTCCTTAAAAAATTCAAAAAATATATATCACTTTAATCGTAAGAGATAAACGATGAGTAAAGACTAAACAACAAGTCCTGACTCATGAGTCAAAACAAAAATCAAATATTATCATTAATATTATTTAATAATAAGACATTTAATATCATGTAGTTATGGAAATAGAAAAATAAGATATAGTAAATTTTCAAATTGATGTCATTTTTTGATAGATATTAAACCAAAGTCGTATAGCATATGTATAAATTTGATTTAGATGGCATTAAAACGAGAATGAAATCAATAATCACGACTATTGAAAAAATAGGGCAGTCATTAGAAATAGGTGACTTTACGTTTAATTCTGATGGTTATTTATCTGTCATCTTGCACGAGCAACACACAGTACACTTTCAATTAAATGAGAGTCAAAACACATTAAATCTTTACGCCGAAATTGCCGATTTAACCCATATAAAATCTGTTAATTTACTTTCTGAATTGTTAAAAGAAAATTATTTCAGTCAAGAAAAGAATCACTTTCACTTTAGCATTAATCCTGAAACGAACTGGTTACTTCTATTTAAATCAATTGATGAACCTATGATAGATCCATCAATACTGAAAAGTTTAATCGATAACTTATTAGAAGCAATTATCTATTGGCAAAAGCACATCAATAATTTTTTGCAGGACAATCTCAATAAAAAGATGCAGCAAAATAAATATCAGATCCCCGCTAACAAGTTTTCTTTTATTTCAAGATAACATACAAGAAAGGCTACCTATTTGCTCTATGAAAAACCGTATTCACTTGAGTATTAAAGGCCGGATTTTGATATAAGCTCGCCGTATTATTCTGTTGTAATAGTGTACTGGCAGTATGTTCCATAAAAGCAATAGTCAAATCTGATAGTGCATTACCTAGACTGAAACGTTTTACACCCAAATCTTGCAATTGGCTCATATCAGTTAGATCCGGTAGTGACATAAGGTTTACGGGGGCAGCAATGCTTTGAGTCAAGGTCCTGATATCATCACTTTGAGTCATGCCAGGCACAAATATTCCGCTCGCCCCATTGTCGATATAACAACTACCCCGCTTTATGGTCTCTTGAAGCGGATCTTTGGCATAAAAATAAGCATCGATACGGGCATTGATGAAAAAATCCTGATACCCCGCATCATTCAACCCCAAGCGAATGGACTTGATAAGCTCTCCATGATCAGCCGCATCTTTCAAACCACCTTCAACACTGTCAGCCAAATGACTGGCAAAAGGTTTAAATGAATCTTCAATATTAATGCCAACAACGCCTAAATTTGCCAATTTAATCACATTACTCATAATCTCATCATTTGTCTTCGCAAAACCCGACTCAATATCAACAGTCACAGGAATACTGACTACAGCCATAATTTTCTCAACAATGGATAAACATGCCTCAAAAGATATGATCTCACCGTCTTGATACCCTAGACTATTGGCCATTCCCCAGCTGGTGGTTCCTATGGCTTTAAAACCCGCTTGCTCTAAAATCAGCGCAGATAAAGCATCCCATGCATTGGGCAGTAACAGCGGTGCTTCTTGTTCGTGCAGGTTTTTAAAGTATTTACAAGTATTCATTTGTCACTCCATTGATTTCATTATTTTTATTAATAAAAAGTTACTTACTGTATTTTTGCTAAATTAATTCAGAAATTGTGTTTTAGCTTGGCGATGTTGAATCACTGAGCGAACATCCCCATAAAGCTCGCAGACGGAGTGCTTAATAGCAATCCCCTCATGCCGTAATAACCATAACTTGCGCTCCAAACCACCAGCATAACCAGTAAGGGATCCATTTGCCCCAATCACTCGATGACAGGGCACTATGATACTAATAGGGTTTCGACCATTTGCACCGCCCACCGCCTGTGCCCCTTTAGGTTTATTCACCCTTTTTGCAATATCAGCATAGGTAAGAGTTTGTCCAAATGGGATTTGACTTAAACACCGCCAAACAACTTTTTGAAAATCAGTTCCTTGTGTATCAATGGGTAAATCAAACTCTCGGCGAGCGCCTTCAAAATATTCAAATAACTGCACCTTACAGGCATCTGTCACAGTATTGGGCTTTTCAACACCTCTATCAGAGCCGCAAAAAATTAACTGCCGAATGCCAATATCAGACGCCTGACATTCCATCAACCCCATTGGGGTCTCTAAATAATCGGTATAAATCACCATTATAATTGACTCCATAATTGAAAAGTTAAATAACTGCCCCATGGAGAGGCTTTTTCTGCACTGAGCTTCTTTTCTTTACTGGGTTGGTTAATCTGATATTGTGCTAGTACTTTTTTTATGCCTAAATCCGCTTCTAAAAAAATATCGGGATCACTTAAGCCCCTCATACGAGCATATTCAACCGTCCACGGGCCCACTCCTTTTAACTTCAGCCATTGACTGGTATCGTCTGCAATATTCTTACTCGATCCATCTCGACTTTTTTCACAACAGCCTTGAGCTTGTTCATTGCCTTTGTCCTGAGTTTTCATATCACAATAGTATTGCGCCAAATTACGCAAGGTTTGTTTACGAGAACCAGGGATTTTTAAAAAAGCCAGCTCACTGTCTGCTATCGCTTTAGGTGATGGAAACAAAAGCTGCTCCCCATAAGGCTCTCCCAATTCGCTCACAAGAGTCGATACTAAATTTCGCGCCGCTGCCACCGAAATTTGTTGACCTAAAATCGCTCGAATACCCGCTTCAAATAAGTTCCAAATGCCTGGTAATCTCACTCCAGCCTTAAAAGGAAATGAAGCCGGCAAACAGGCTTTCAGATCATTCTCAACAGCTTGCACGTCAAGATCTAAATCCAAAATACGCCGAATATTGTTAATTATCGCTTTCAGATGTTTAACCTCATTGAGTTCGAGATCCACTTCAAACATATTAAATTGGGCATGATGCTTAGCAGTAAAACAGCCTAAAGTACCGTGCCAATTAAAGGTGCGACCATAACTGTGTTCATCACACCATTCGAGCTTATCCACGACTCTCGCTGCTAATGTGCCTTGCATTAAAGACCAGTTAAATGGCGGCCTATAATACAATTTCAACGTTAATTGATTGGGCTTGTCTTGACTGGTTTTTCTTACCTGTGATGGTGTCAACTTAAGCTCAGATTTAAAGCAATCATTAAAACGCCGTACGCTATCAAAGCCGCTTGCCAGTGCCACTTGAGTAATGGGTAATTGAGTTTGTTGTAATAATTGCTTAGCAAACAAGCACTGTTGATAGAGAGAATAACGCTTCGGCGACATACCTAAATACTGATTGAACAATTGCCTTAAATAGCGGTCACTAATCCCTAATCGTTCAGCCAATTGTGCTAATGAATGAGATTGCAATGCTCCCTCATCAATTAAACGCATCGCCCTATCAAGAGTGGCATTGACCCCCTTCCAAGCTGGCGAGTGAGGTGCGCTATCTGGGCGGCAACGCAGGCAAGGCCTAAACCCAGCATTAGCACATTCTATCGCTGAGGAAAAATACTGTACATTCTCTTCCTTTGGCGGACTCGCAGGACAGATACTGCGGCAATATATCCCTGTCGTTTTTACCGCAGTAAAAAACTGCCCGTCAAAACGAGGATCTCTCGATAATCTCGCCTTTTGGCAAATACTCACATCTAACATTAAGCATCCCTTCTCTCTCATAACTTAATGCAACCAGTATATCTTGCCTTGAACAAGAAACTAGCCAAAATCGGAACTGAATGCGATAAATAGCAGATAAAGCATCACCTAAAAAAGATACTTTCATGTAATCTATTTCAATTTGATCACTTTCACTCACGATAATATTTCAATAAAAGGCTTACACATTATGCTCACCCATATAAAAATAAAACCCATATAAATGTCTCTAAATGAATCTCCATGAAATTAATCTATGTAAAATAATACACTGATAAAAAACTTATTATGTGTCGATATTTTTAAAGTCTGTACATATAACAAACAAATTAAATTTAGGTACACGATATTTTAGTTTCTCCTAAAAAAATACCTGTAAAATATAGCATGATCCAAAAAAATACTCATAAAAAACATATCATTATAAATATATTTAGTTTTCTTACTTAAGAACAATATAAAAAGACAACATAAATTGACACATAAAATCAAAAAATAACAAAATTATCAACTAAAAGTTGAAACAAAAAAAGACAATAACACCACCCAAACCAAAAAAAATAAAAATAAAAATATATTAATCGTTTCATCATTAATTTAACTAAACGTAAATAAAATAACAAAATGAACGTTAACTTAAATTCAATTAATGTTTTTATCTTCTTAAATAAAAATGCCATTGATACTTTACTAACTGGCTCGAAGCACAATTACTTTATTGTCCATATCAATAAAAGGATGAATATTTAATCAAGAATAAAAAGAGACAAGCCAAAAAATAGCATTTATAAATAAGTGGAGGTCAACATGATAAATAAGGTTTCAATTGCCACAGTATTAACAAGTTCATTATTAACCATGCCAGCTTGCTTTGCTGATGATGACAATGATGTGACAGATTATTTAAATTATACAGTAAATGGTATGATTGAGGGCACAGATGATGGTACAGGTGAGAGTTATAATACAGCTGATGATGGTATCGATGATATTCCAGGTAATAAAATTTCCAGCATTACTATTTACGATCAAGGAAAGTACCTAACTGGGATCAAAATTGATTACCTCTATGGCGGATCAGTACTAGTGGGAAATGATGATGACTCCTCCTCCACCATTGAACTCGATGCCAGTGAATTTATTAACTATGGCACATTGCGGTCCTATGAAGTCGATGATGATAAGTCCGTCATTTGCGGCTTTACATTCACTACATCAGATGATAATGAATATGAGCTCGGTAACTGTAAAAAAGGCTATGATCATTCAGGAACCTTTTCCTTAGAAAGCAGCGGCTATGTGTTATACGGCTTAGCAGGCACCGTCAGCGATGATTATATTAATACGACAGCCATTGTTTATGGCGAGCCTTTAGAATTGGAATATTCTGGTATTGAATTTGATACCGATGTGTCAGTAGGTTCAGCGAGCACTGGATTTTTATCCGATACTGTCGGGATCAATAATACAAATACAGAGCAATCAGCTACATTAAGTGTCACCTATAGCGAAACAGACAGTTCTACCGATAGCTACTCTTCTACCGCTGGCATAACTGAAGGCATGAGTGTCACCATCAGTGAAGAAGTGAAAAGTGACGCGATTGTCTCTGTATCATCTAAATGGTCTTATACCTATGATATTTCTTTATCATACTCTGAGACCGTTGGCGAAACCACGACAGAATCATCAACGTCAAGCTTTACTGATTCATCTACATTAAATGTTTCGCCCATGACTATTACCGCGATGAAAAAAGTAGTCTATTCCAGTACCGCAAGTTTTCCCTATACCATTACTTATACTAACCCATGGGATGGAAAAGAATTTTACGTTGAAGGCAGTATCGATAATGCCACAGCCGTCAGCTCTTATGTCGAATGGATCGATGTTGGTTATGTAGACGATGATGGTTGTTATTATATTGATGAAGCTTATCAAGATGATTATGGCGATATGGTTGCCACTTGTACCTCAACTGATGACACTTCAACCGTATCTAGCACCTCTGTCAGTACAACCAGCTTAAGCTCTTTAAACCTTAACAGCATAAAAATTAGTGAAGACGATACTAACTGGCAAATGTCTGATGAAGAAATTCAATTCCGTCAAGAAAATGGAATAACAGACTAATACCAATTCTCTTATATAGATGATCAATTCAGAGCTTCTCAGGCTTTTCAATTCAAGGCGCATTCATTGAGAAAGGGTTATTTCCTTTAAAATGAATGCAACGCAGAAGTGGAATGTCTGAGCAGCTCACTTTGTGCGGGTCTCAACATACTTTATGCTACGTTAGATGCTTTCGATATACGACCTCATGGATGAGGGAGGTAGAGTGACGTTTGAACCCAAGCCGAGAATGCCTATTAGCTTCAATCATCTGCGACCACCATGGATGGTGGGACTGTCTGTTAATGCAGGAGCAATTAACGACCTTGCCTACAGCATGTTGAACTCCCGCTGAAAGATCACTTATATAATAGAATTGGTATAACATCATTAATCAAAAAATAAAAAAGGGCGTTTAATATTCTGTGTCAGTGTTATCATTTAAATATCCAGCGCTTTATCTAAACGCCCTTCAAAAAAATTCCAATCTGAATAATCGCACCAAGCATAGGACATAGGTCGTTGATATGCATATTGCATTAATGGCATTCCCTTTATCCATATAGGTCGTCACTTTCCGCGTTGACTCACAGGGATATGGAAAATACAGACAATGTCGGGAAATATTGTCGTAGACCCACAAGAATATGGGGAATGCATATTCTACCAATCTGAATTCAAATGTGATCTAATGTAGTACGACTTCATTTCGCTTTTTATTATGCAAAATTATTCTTCTAAACAACTTGTCGCATTATCTAAGTCTGAAAAAGACGCACGAATGAGAATTCGCTTATTGGCCGTTGCACGCTTTTTAGAAAACACATAATCGTGCTTTAGTGGCTCGCCAATTAAAGCTAAGTCGAACGAGCGTCAACGCTTGGGTTAAAAGCTATCTCACAGAAGGTATTGATGCATTGAGAAGTGATATGTTTAATCAAAATGCGAGTAAGATGATTCATGCACAAAAGCAAAAATTGTTTACCTATATCGATACCCATAGTCGCTCAGAAGAAGGCGGGCGACTCATAGGCAAGGATATTCAAGGTTATATCCAATCTGAGTTTGGTATTCAATATCATTTAGATCATGTCTACAAGCTCCTGAAAAGCATTGGACTGAGTTGGATCACGAGTCGTTCGCAACATCCTAAACAATCAGAAAAAGTTCAGGAAGAGTTTAAAAAAACTCCTGATAAAAACGATCGATATGATCCCTGGGCACCTTCCGTTAGATCGCGTCGCCTATTGCTACAACCTAGGTGGTTTCAGGATGAAGCTCGCTTTTCTATTTAAAAGATGATCGGCAAAACACGACAGCAAAGCTCCGGGCGGCAACAGGCACAAGACCACGTGCAGTTCAACAACAGCAATTTACATTTTATAAACCATAGGGCTTATATATTTGGTGCTGTATGCCCAGCCACTGGAAAAACCGAGGCACTCGTTACGCCATTAGTGAATAAAGAAGTCATGACACAGCACTTAAAGCAAATTTCAGAGGCAACAGAACCAGACAGATATGCACTTGTTATTACAGACGGTGCCCCTTGGCATACGAATGAAACAGCAGACTCATTCCATAACTTATCAATATTGAAACTCCCGCCTTATTCTCCACTCTCTATTTACAAAAACTAAATCCTATCGAACAAGTATGGCAATGGCTAAGGCAGCACTGTTTAGCTAATAGATGCTTCAGAAATTATAATGATATTGTTGATAATGTTTGTCGTGCATGGAACACATTTATTGAGTGTACTAAAAGGGTCAAAAGCATATGCTCGAGAAGCTGGGCAAAAGTGACCAACTTCTAATGCAGATTGGTATAAAGAATGTACTCTGAAAAAGTCCAGCTGCGAGTCCATCAACCTGCATCAATGGCATTCCCTATATCCATATAGGTCATCACTCTCCGCGTTGACTCACAGCGATGTGAGAAATGTCGCCAGAAAAGCAAAAAGTGGCGTCTGTCATGGCCAGCTACGGGTAAACCCTCCGCGTTCAGAGCCAGCATCAAGCTTTGCTTGATAAGCGCAGTCTCTTCACCCTACTATCACATGAAAGGAAACATGCTGTGCATGTGCTTTTGTCTTCTCCATGTGAGAGTGTCATTTCCGCCATAAACAAAAAAGCCTACTCAATGAGTAGGCTTTTTTGTTTTATTTGGCGCCTGGAAATGACCTACTCTCACATGGGGAGACCCCACACTACCATCGGCGCGATTGCGTTTCACTTCTGAGTTCGGAATGGGATCAGGTGGGACCACAATGCTATGGTTTCCAGACAAAATTTTGTCAGGAACAAAATTTCACGAACTTCAGTTCGCCCAGCGGGTCAATTACATGGACGTAATTGATGAAAATAATGTACCTAAATATGTTAATTTGAAAAGCTGCTTTCAACGTTAGTCAAAAGAAAATAAATTGAGTGCCACTTACATTAAGTGTTTTTCTAATTTCGTTATAGAAACTATTTAGTGTCGACCTCCATGGATGGAGGAAGTACTCAAAAACGTCAGGAACGTTTTTAGTGAAAACCCATTAGGGTTGTATGGTTAAGCCTCACGAGTCATTAGTATCAGTTAGCTCAACGCCTCACAACGCTTACACACCTGACCTATCAACGTCCTAGTCTCGAACGGCTCTTTAGAGGGATTAAATCCCTAGGGATGACTCATCTTAGGACTCGCTTCCCGCTTAGATGCTTTCAGCGGTTATCGATTCCGAACGTAGCTACTGGGCAATGCTATTGGCATAACAACCCAAACACCAGCGGTTCGTCCACTCCGGTCCTCTCGTACTAGGAGCAGCTTCCTTCAATCATCCAACGCCCACGGCAGAT
>NZ_CANLZC010000057.1 GCF_947495455.1 uncultured Shewanella sp.
AGTTCCCAAATAAAATCAACTTCCTGGGAATCACCTGTGAGTAAAAAAACTGGGGATTCATCAGTCACGGGTATATATTGATTTGATATTTCTTATTTTAAGTTTGCTTAATGGTCGATTTTTGGAGGAAAGTATTCAGTGTTTGAATTAAAAAATAAGCATAAAGCATTAAGCTTAAGGTCTCCTTTAGTGATGGGGATCGTCAATGTGACACCGGATTCTTTTTCTGATGGTGGCCGTTTTTCTCAGTTTGAAAAAGCGTGCCAACAGGCCGATAAACTCATTGCCGAAGGCGCCAAAATCATTGATGTGGGCGGGGAATCGACTCGACCCGGTGCCGATGAAGTCAGTTTGCAAGATGAGCTGGCGCGAGTGATCCCACTCATTGAATATGTACAGAGTCAATATCAAGATATTTGGATATCCATTGATACCAGTAAACCTGAGGTAATGGAGCAAGCGATTCTGGCGGGTGCTGACATGATTAATGATGTTCGCGCACTGCAAATGCCTGATGCACTAGAGGTTGCGGCACGTTTGCAGGTGCCAGTGTGTTTAATGCATATGCAAGGTAATCCTAAAAATATGCAAGCATCACCTCAATATCAAGATGTCATTCAAGAAGTTAAAGATTTTTTTGAAGCACGGGTTCAAGCGTGTTTGAACGCTGGGATTAAGCGTGAAAATATTCTTATTGACCCCGGATTTGGCTTTGGCAAAAGCTTGAGGCATAATTTTGAGTTATTGGGGCGATTATCAGAATTTAATGTATTAGGGTTTCCTTTGCTAATCGGTTTATCCCGTAAAAGTATGTTTGGTCATTTGCTTGATAGGGATGTTTCGGCAAGGTTACCGGCAAGTTTAGCGGGAAATTTATTGGCTGCTCAAGCAGGTGCTCATATTTTTCGAGTACATGATGTATTAGAGACGCAAGATGTTTTAACCGTTTTAAAGGAGAGTCAGCAATTCAAGCTTCAAACGGTATAAATTTGAATTGATGATCAAGATAACATTTTATTTTTGTAGTATGAAATATTATTAGATTAATTTGAGCCTTTGCTGACTCATTAATTTCAATAATGAATATAGTCAAGTGGGTTTCAATGCGAGAAGCTCACAAATGGAGAAAAACGTGAGAAAATTTTTTGGTACGGATGGTATTCGTGGCAAGGTTGGGGCAGGAAAAATGACCCCAGAGCTAGCATTAAAATTGGGCTGGGCGGCAGGCCGAGTCTTATCTCGTGCAGGCACAAAAAAAGTCATTATAGGAAAAGACACGCGAATTTCAGGTTACTTATTTGAATCGGCAATGGAAGCAGGGCTAAGTGCTGCAGGTTTGAGCGTGATGTTAGTCGGTCCGATGCCGACTCCCGCGATTGCTTATTTAACGCGAACATTTCGCGCTGAAGCGGGGGTTGTGATCAGTGCATCCCATAATCCTTACTATGATAATGGTATTAAGTTCTTCTCCAATGACGGCAGTAAATTGGATGATGATGTTGAGCTAGCAATTGAAGCGGAGCTGGATAAGCCTCTAGTCTGCGTCGAGTCACACTTGCTAGGTAAGGTTTCTCGAATTGATGATGCTGCCGGGCGCTACATTGAGTATTGTAAAGGTCACTTTCCTGCAGAGCACACATTAGAAGGATTGAAAATTGTGGTCGATTGCGCCCATGGTGCGACTTATCATATTGCCCCAAATGTCTTTAGAGAGCTAGGGGCTGAGGTCATTGCCATTGGCGATAAACCTGATGGGCTTAATATTAACCATGAGGTGGGTGCCACATCCATGGGGAAAATTTGTGAAACTGTGGTTGCCGAACATGCTGATTTAGGCATAGCCATTGATGGTGATGGCGATCGCATTATGATGGTTGATAGGCAAGGCCGTATCATTGATGGTGATGAGATCTTATATATATTAGCCAGTGATGCACAGTCTCGTGGTGTATTAAAAGGTGGTGTTGTTGGCACCTTAATGTCCAACTTAGGGCTTGAATTGGCTCTAAAAGAATTAGATATTCCTTTTGCTCGTTCTAAAGTGGGTGATCGTTATGTGATGGAACTGCTCAAAGAGCATGATTGGCGCATAGGCGGTGAAAATTCAGGGCATATTCTTAATTTAGATCACGGTACAACTGGCGATGGCATTGTTGCGGGTATTTTGGTATTAGCAGCGATGCAGCGTAGTGGTAAAACCCTTGAAGCATTGACGGCGAAAATGAGTATGCTACCACAAGTGCTTGTGAATGTTCGTTTTGAGGGGGATAATGATCCTTTATCATCCAATCAAGTGTTAGCGGCGAAAGAAGCCGTTGAAACTCAGTTGGGTGCGCGAGGACGAGTCTTATTGAGAAAATCAGGAACAGAGCCTCTATTACGTGTCATGGTTGAGGGTGATGAAAAAGGGAAAGTAATGGAACATGCTCACTTTATTGCAGAAGCGGTGAGAAGTTTAGTATGATCCTTTTTTAACCGATACGAGAGTTAAGAGTATCGTGGAAAGTTTAAGGAACGGGTTTCATGAGTCATTGAGGCCCGCTTCGCATAAAAAGTAGCCGTACGATCCCATTTCAATAAAAATAATGCTTTTTGCTATTGTAACTTAGCTAGGGGTTCGCTATTATTCACGCCGCTTTCAGAGGAGATGGTGATGACACAAAGACGTCCGATGGTTGCAGGTAACTGGAAAATGAATGGTGATGCAGATTTAGCGAGTGCTTTGTTTGTGGTGTTTAATGAAAAGTTATCAGCGCAGAGTCCTGAAGTAGTATTGTGCCCACCAAGCATTTATTTGGAAAGTGTAAAGCAAGCGTATGAAGTTTCAGAGCTTGATTTTAAGTCAAGTGTTGTAAAGTTAGGTGCGCAATCTGTTAGTGAATATGCTAACGGAGCCTATACAGGTGAAATATCCGCTTCAATGCTGAAAGATTTAGGATGCCAATACGTGATTATTGGTCATTCCGAAAGACGTAATCATTTTTGTGAAACCAGTGAAGTGATTGCTGAAAAATTTGCTGCAGCCAAGCAAGAAGGCTTGATACCTATATTGTGTATAGGTGAATCAGAAAAAGAGCGAAAAGCAAATCAAACATTTGATGTCATTGGTAATGAAATTGATACCATTATCGCAAGAAATGGCATCAATGCTTTTGACCAAGCCGTTATCGCTTATGAGCCACTTTGGGCTATAGGTACAGGTAACAGCGCTACGCCTGAGCAGGCACAAGAAGTGCATGCGTTTATTCGCAAGCGTCTGCTAGAAGGAACTCCATCAATTGGAGAAAACATTAGGATATTGTACGGTGGTAGCGTAACACCGAGTAACGCAGCAGATTTATTTGCTCAACCTGATGTAGACGGTGGTTTAATTGGCGGTGTAAGCCTTAAGCCTACTGATTTTCTCAGTTTATGTACAATAGCGATGAGCGTGTAATATGTATGAAGTTTTAATGGTAATGTACTTGTTGGTAGCGTTAGGTTTAATTGGCCTAATTCTTATTCAGCAAGGAAAAGGTGCAGATATGGGAGCCTCATTTGGCGCCGGTGCCTCTGCAACTTTATTTGGGTCTTCAGGTTCGGGAAACTTTTTAACTCGTTCTACGGCAATTTTAGCCATTGCTTTTTTTGCTTTAAGTTTAACCATTGGTAACTTAAGTGCTAATCATTCAAAAGCAGAAGACGAATGGAATGATTTAGGTAATCATGTTGCACCAGCTACAGAGCAAGTGCAACAAAAAACAGATAATTCAGAGAACACTGAAAATAATTCAAGTATTCCTGATTAAACCAGGTGTCGCCGAGGTGGCGAAATTGGTAGACGCGCAGCCTTGAGGTGGCTGTGACCTAACGGTCGTGCGGGTTCAAGTCCCGCTCTCGGCACCAAATTTCAGATTTTATTGGTAATAAAATCAAATTTTAATAAAGTGAAAAAGATTTGAGCTTTATTATTGCAAGTATCAATATTTATCAATATACTTGCAAACAGTTGACGCGGGGTGGAGCAGTTTGGTAGCTCGTCGGGCTCATAACCCGAAGGTCGTCGGTTCAAATCCGGCCCCCGCAACCAGTTTTTAAGTGATTCTTTTGCTTTATTCACTTAGGCTGTTACAGGTGATACACATGTTAACCTCGTCATTACGGGGTTTTTTGTTATCTGTCACTTATCAAATTGCCGCATTCGTGGGGTTGTACTGGGGCTTTAAGCCCTTTTTTGTTTTTCTGGGGGTAACCTTGGCTACATTAGAACGCAAATTGGAACAAATGCTGACCGCACCCGTTGAAGCCTTAGGGCACGAACTTTGGGGGATAGAATATATCCAAGCAGGCAAGCATTCTGTTGTGCGCCTTTATATAGACAATGAAAAAGGTATCTTTGTTGATGATTGTGCGGATGTGAGTCGTCAAGTAAGTGCTGTATTAGATGTCGAAGATCCAATTTCAACAGAGTATACATTGGAAGTCTCTTCTCCGGGGGTTGAACGACCTTTGTTTAATGCCAAGCAATATGAAGCCTATATAGGAGAGATGATTAAAGTACAAGTGACCATGCCTGTGGCAGGTAGCCGTAATTTAAAGGGCATCATTATTGGCGTTGAAGGTCAAATGCTGTCTCTGATGGTAGAAGGTAAAGAATTGATAATCGCTTTGGATAATATCCGTAAAAGCAATTTAATCGTAAAGTTTTGATGGATTCAGGTGAACGAGGCAAGAGGATGAATAAAGAAATTCTGCTAGTCGCTGAGGCGGTTTCAAATGAGAAGGGTGTTCCTCGCGAAAAGATTTTTGAAGCGTTGGAAATTGCCCTTGCCACAGCTACAAAGAAAAAATACGAAGGCGACATTGATGTGCGTGTTGCTATCGATCGTAAAACCGGTGGATATGAAACATTCCGTCGTTGGATGGTCGTTGAAGATGAAGGCGAAGCATTAGAAAATCCGTTTCGTGAAATTACACTTGAAGCTGCTCAATTTGAAGAGCCTGGTATTGAGCTTGGTGCTTATATCGAAGATGAAATTGAGTCAGTGGCTTTTGACCGCATTACCACGCAAACAGCGAAACAAGTTATTGTTCAAAAAGTGCGAGAAGCCGAACGTGCCCAAGTTGTGGATCAATTCCGTGATAAAGAGGGAGACTTAGTTGTTGGTGTGGTGAAAAAGAGTAATCGTGAAAGTGTCGTCGTTGACTTAGGCAACAACGCCGATGGTGTGTTGTTTAAAGAAGATTTGATTTCACGTGAATCTTTCCGTCCAGGTGACAGAGTGCGTTCATTGCTTTATTCTGTTCGCCCTGAAGCCCGTGGTGCGCAGTTATTTTTAACTCGCACTAAACCTGAAATGTTGATTGAACTATTCCGCGTAGAAGTCCCAGAAATTGCTGATGAACTTATTCAGATTATGGGAGCGGCTCGGGATGCAGGCTCACGTGCAAAAATCGCTGTAAAATCCAATGATAAAAGAATTGATCCTATTGGTGCTTGTGTGGGTATGCGCGGCGCTAGGGTGCAAGCGGTATCTAATGAGCTGGGTGGCGAGCGTGTTGATATTATTCTTTGGGATGATAATCCAGCACAGTTTGTGATCAATGCAATGGCCCCTGCGGATGTTGCTTCCATCATTGTTGATGAAGATAATCATTCGATGGATATTGCGGTAGAAGCAGATAGTTTAGCTCAAGCCATTGGTCGTAATGGTCAAAATGTTCGTTTAGCGACGCAATTAACGGGTTGGGTGCTAAATGTCATGACTGTTGATGATATGAAAGCGAAGCATCAAGCCGAAAGCGCAAAAATTATTAACTTATTTGTGACGGCGTTAGATGTGGATGAGGATTTTGCTCGAGTCTTAGCAGATGAAGGGTTTACTTCGTTAGAAGAAATCACTTATGTGCCAGTCAATGAGCTACTTGAAATAGACGGATTTGATGAAAAGATAGTTGAATCTCTAAGAGAGAGAGCCAAAGCGGCTATTTCGACTCGTGCACTAGCAACTGAAGAAGCGTTAGACGGTGCAGAGCCAAGTGAAGAGCTATTGGCTCTTGAAGGTTTAGAAAGACATTTAGCATTCGTATTGGCGAGTAAAGGCGTCGTTACGCTTGAAGATTTAGCCGAACAAGGCATTGACGATTTGATCGAAATTGAAGAATTGACAGAAGAAAAAGCTGGTGAGCTGATCATGGCTGCCCGTAATATCTGTTGGTTTGGCGAAGATGCATAAGTCGATCAACAGAGGGGGAGTTTACAGATGGCAGATATGACAGTAGAGAAGCTAGCCAAAGAAGTAGGGAAAAGCGCTGATCGACTTGTTGAACAGTTTTCTCAGGCTGGTATTAGTAAAGTACATACGGACACTGTGTCTGAAGCGGAAAAACAGCAGCTGCTTGATTTTCTGAAGAAGCAACATGGCGGTGATACCACTCCAACTAAAATGACATTGCAACGCAAGTCAGTCTCAACATTAAGTGTTGCAGGCAGTGGCGGACAGTCTAAAGATGTTAAAGTTGAAGTCCGTAAGAAACGTACTTTCGTTAAGCGCGATGAAGCGCAAGAAGCGGCAGCTAAAGCGGAACAAGAAGCCAAATTAGCAGCAGAAGCTAAGGCCAAGGCAGAAGCGGAAGCTAAGGCTAAGGCAGAAGCGGAAGCTAAGGCTAAAGCAGAAGCGGAGGCTAAAGCTAAAGCAGACGCGGAAGCTAAGGCTAAAGCAGAAGCGGAGGCTAAAGCTAAAGCAGACGCGGAAGCTAAGGCTAAAGCAGAAAAAGAACAAGCAGCGGCTGCAGCTAAGGCTAAAGCTAAAGAAGAAGTAAAAGTCAAATCGGCTAAGCAGGATACAGTGCAAGTACAACAAAGTGCTGAAGAAACAGCGGCAAAAGCAGAAGCAGATAGATTACAAGCAGTAAAAGATGAAGTGGCGAAAGCAGAAGCTGAAGCGAAAGCCTTAAAAGCGACTGAAGAAGCACGTCGTCTTGCTGAAGAAAACGCAAAACGTTGGGCTGAAGAAGAAAAAGCACGTAAGGAATCTGAGCAAACCGCGGATCACCACGTGATGACGTCGACGGAAGCCCGTGAAGCTGAAGATAGAGCCGATATGAATGCTGAAAAGCGCGGACGTCGTTCGCGTAAGCCAGCGTCTGGTGCGGCTGCTAATAGCAATGACAATAATAGCGGCAATAAATCTTCAGGCAAGAATAAGCGTGGTGGTAAAGAGAATCGTCGAGATCGCAATTCACGTAACTCACGTAACTCACGTAATGTACGTAATGCACCAGAGTCGATGGATCACGCCTTCACTAAGCCCGTTGCTGTTGTTAAAACCGATGTGAGCATTGGTGAAACGGTTTCTGTATCAGAACTTGCAGCAAAAATGTCAATTAAAGCCACTGAAATCATTAAGCAAATGATGAAGATGGGCTCTATGGTTACCATTAACCAAGTGTTAGACCAAGAAACGGCGCAACTGGTTGCTGAAGAAATGGGTCACAAAGTGATTTTAACTCGTGAAAATGAGTTAGAACACCAAGTGCTTGCCGATCGTGATGGTAATATTCAAGCTGAGACCCGTGCACCCGTTGTCACCATTATGGGTCATGTTGATCATGGTAAAACATCATTATTGGATTATATTCGCCGTGCCAAAGTGGCTTCAGGTGAAGCGGGTGGTATTACCCAGCATATCGGTGCATATCATGTTGAAACTGATAATGGCATGATCACTTTCCTTGATACACCGGGTCACGCAGCGTTTACTGCTATGCGTGCACGTGGTGCCAAAGCCACGGATATTGTGGTTTTAGTGGTTGCAGCTGATGATGGTGTTATGCCACAAACTATCGAAGCAATTCAGCATGCGAAAGCGGGCGGCGTACCGTTAATTGTCGCTGTTAACAAGATGGATAAAGAAGCCGCTGACATTGACCGTGTTAAAACAGAACTTGCTCAACATGAAGTGATGTCTGAAGAGTGGGGCGGAGACAACATGTTTGCTTACGTTTCGGCGAAGGCAGGTACGGGGGTTGATGAGCTACTTGAAGGGATTTTACTTCAAGCTGAAATGATGGAACTGACAGCGGTTAAAGAAGGTATGGCTGCTGGTGTGGTTGTTGAGTCTAAATTGGATAAAGGCCGTGGCCCAGTTGCAACGATTCTTGTTCAAGAAGGTACTTTAAATCAAGGTGATATCGTTCTTTGTGGATTAGAATACGGTAAAGTTCGAGCCATGCGTGATGAAAATGGTCGCGCAATTAAAACCGCTGGCCCTTCAATTCCTGTTGAAATCTTAGGATTATCAGGTGTACCGTCAGCAGGTGATGAAGCGACAGTTGTACGTGATGAACGTAAAGCACGTGAAGTGGCATTGTATCGTCAAGGTAAGTTCCGTGATGTGAAACTCGCGCGTCAGCAAAAATCTAAACTTGAAAACATGTTTGCCAACATGGTTGAAGGTGAAGTGAAGGAGCTTAATCTTGTGCTTAAAGCGGACGTTCAAGGTTCACTGGAAGCCATTGCTGATTCATTGAATAAGTTGTCTACTGACGAAGTGAAAGTCAATATCATTGCACGTGGTGTAGGTGGATTGACTGAAACGGATGCAACACTGGCTGCGGCTTCCAATGCGATTATGGTTGGCTTTAACGTTCGCGCGGATGCACAAGCCCGTAAAGTCGTTGATAGTGAAAGTGTTGATTTGCGCTACTACAGCGTCATCTATAGTTTAATTGACGAAGTTAAATCAGCCATGGGCGGCATGTTGTCACCTGAGTTCAAGCAAGAAATTATTGGTCTTGCTGAAGTACGTGATGTGTTCAAATCACCTAAAATTGGTGCCATTGCTGGCTGTATGGTTACTGAAGGTCTGATTAAGCGTAGCGCGCCTATTCGTGTTCTACGTGACAATGTCGTGATCTTTGAGGGCGAGCTTGAATCACTTCGTCGCTTTAAAGACGATGTGAATGAAGTCCGTAACGGTATGGAATGCGGTATCGGTGTGAAGAACTACAATGACGTCAAAGTTGGCGATCAAATTGAAGTTTTTGAAACTGTTGAAATAGCCCGTACTTTATAACATTAATCATGTAAGCAGGGCGGCGTAAGCCGCCTTCTTTATACCAATCCGCTTTGAGAGGTGCTCACCTTTCAAAGCGGATTGGTCTTATTATGGCGAAAATATTATGGCAAGAGAATTCAGTCGTACCCGTCGAATAGCACAACAACTACAGCAAGAATTAGCCCAAGTATTGCAAAGGGATATGAAAGACCCACGTATTGGTATGGTCACGGTTAATGATGTGGATGTGTCACGGGATTTAAATTATGCAAAAGTTTATGTCACTTTTTTCGATGAAGATGAAAAGAGAGTACAAGATAAATTAGCGGCATTAGAGGCGGCAGCGGGCTATGTTCGCTCTTTGATTGCTGGGCGTATGAAGCTTAGAGTGATGCCTGAATTGAGATTTATTTATGACACATCACTAGTGGAAGGGATGCGTATGTCAAACTTGGTGAGTAAAGTGATCAGTAATGACGAAGCAAAGCAGCAAAAGCATACGAATACTGATGTGGATGAGGGTGAAGAATAATGGCTCGTCGTTCTCGTGGCCGTTTCATTGATGGTGTTTTATTGCTAGATAAAGACACTGGCATGAGTTCTAATTTTGCATTGCAAAGAGTGAAGCGAATATTTGGCGCAGCGAAAGCAGGCCATACTGGTGCATTGGATCCTTTGGCAACAGGCATGTTACCCATTTGCTTAGGAGAAGCGACTAAGTTCTCTCAGCATTTATTAGATGCGGATAAGCGTTATCTTGTCACAGCTAAATTAGGCCAACGAACCGATACCAGTGATTCGGATGGTGAAGTGGTACAAACCCGTTCCGTTGATTTTACTCAAGCACAGCTAGACGATGCCTTGGAGCACTTTAGAGGAGAAACCATGCAAGTTCCCTCTATGTTCTCTGCACTTAAATACCAAGGTCAACCTTTGTATAAGTACGCTCGTGAAGGTATTGAAGTTCCTAGAACGGCACGTCCTATCACAGTATTTGAATTAAATTTTGTTGCGCTTGAAGGTGATGAGTTAACTCTCGATATTCATTGCTCTAAAGGGACTTATATTCGCACTATTATTGACGATTTAGGGGAAATGCTGGCTTGTGGTGCGCATGTTATCATGTTGCGTAGAACGCAAGTGGCTGGTTATCCAAGTGATAATATGGTGTCTTTAGCAGAGCTGGAAAATTTAGTGGCTAAAGCCGATGAACAAGAAGTTAAATCCAGCACCTTACTGGATCCTTTACTACTGCCTATGGATACTGCCGTTAGTGGGTTAGCGGAAGTTAATTTACCTGAGGTGAGCGCCGCTTATCTTATGCAAGGGCAAGCTGTACAAGTAACAGGTTTAGTGCCAGATGAACTTGTGCGCATAACGATTGGTGATGACAAACGGTTTGTGGGTATTGGTTGCATGAATGATGATGGTTTATTGGCCCCTAAACGGTTAGTTGTTCAACATAAATGATCCCAACATAAATATCTTGGTTTAATGAGGTTATAGCTTGCGTCTTTTGCTATAAATCGCTAGAATAGCGCGCCTGCTTTAGCTGAGTTAGTGATCGGCTAAAGCCTTTTGAATTTTATTTTGGAGATAGAAATGTCACTAAGTGTTGAAGCGAAAGCTAAAATCCTAGCTGAATTTGGTCGTGGTGAAAACGATACAGGTTCTACTGAAGTTCAAGTTGCTTTGTTAACTGCACAAATCAACCACCTACAAGGTCACTTCAAAGAGCACATCCATGATCATCATTCACGTCGTGGTTTATTACGTATGGTTAATACCCGTCGTAAGCTTCTAGCATACTTAAAGCGTACTGAAATTGTACGTTATCAAGAGTTGATCAAGAAGTTAGGTCTACGTCGTTAATTACGATTTTAGATCAAAGAAAAAGGAAGCTTAAGCTTCCTTTTTTTGTGTCTGTGGGTTAATTCGTTATCGAATAGCCCCTTGCTTAATGTATACCACTTCAAATTCTTCTTGAGATAAAGGTTGATTAAAATAATATCCCTGTCCAGTGTGGCAGCCATTTGTTTTTAGCCACTGAAACTGTTCATTGTTTTCAATGCCCTCAGCAACAATGTGGAGGTTTAACTCCCTTCCCAGCATTAAAATTGTGGAGGCAAGGGCATTATTCTTTGGCAGATCGGTGACAAATTGTCGATCAATTTTCAGTGTCGAAATAGGCAGGTGGCGTAAATAAGCCAGCGACGAATAGCCTGTACCAAAATCATCAAGTGCAATACTGAATCCTGCTTTTTTAAGCTGTTGTAACTTATAGATGGCCACATCGATATCGTTCATTAATGAGGTTTCAGTGACTTCAATTTCGAGTAAATGAGGTTCAATTTGATACTTTTTAACTAATATATTGACGTCGTTTAATAAGTTATCATCTTCAAATTGTTGAGTGGACACATTGACGGCCATGGGAATTGAGCAGTGGTAAGTCTGTTGCCAATGTTTAATGATCCGGCAGGTTTCCTCAATCACCCATCGGCCAATAGGAATAATGATCCCTGTTTCTTCAGCGACTTGAATAAAAGAGGTTGGCATGACGACGCGACCATTTTTCTTCCAGCGGATAAGGGCCTCACAACCAATGATTTTTGCAGTAGTTAAGTCAAATTTGGGTTGAAAGTAGAGTATGAATTCATTGTTTGTCACAGCCTTATGTAGTGCGCCTTCTGTTTTTAGCCGCAATGAAGCTCGCTCAGTCATTTTAGGTTTAAAAAATGCCCATTGGTTGGAACCTTTATCTTTCGCGGTATACATTGCGATATCAGCATGGCGGATTAAATCCTCACCTTGTTGACCATCATCAGGGTAAATACTGATCCCGATTGATGCAGCAGGGTGTATAGTATGTTCATTCAGCTGTAGAGGGTGATTTAATTTGGTCATGATATCGTTAACAAAATCTGCAGCTTGTTCGGGAGTGTGGACATTTAATGCTAAAATAGCGAATTCATCCCCTCCTATTCGCGCCACACAAGCTTTATTATCCACAGCTTTAAGTAATGTTTTGGCTATGCGAGTCAAGAACAAATCGCCAAGGGCATGACCTAGAGAGTCATTAACATTTTTAAATCTGTCTAAATCTATAAAAAATAAACAAAACTTTTTTTGTTCTGTTTTTGAATTTTGAATAGCGATAGCAATATTTTCTAACATGAGTACGCGGTTAGGTAGGCTGGTGAGTAGATCGCGTGTGGCTAGTTTTTTCAGTTTATTTTGTGTTTGTCCGAATTGAATGAGAATTTGATTTAACTTTGCAATGACCAACCCGAGTTCATCATTAGCATGTTCACTGGATGATGAAAGTAAGTGGTTATCGGGTCGTTCGGGATCAATTTTGTCTATGTATTCACTTATTTGAGCAATGGGCTTGGTTAGGAAACTGTGGAAAACCAAAGATAAGACTAAAGTCAGAAGTAAAGCACCTGCTAAGGTTGCCCATAAGCTTAACTGTAATTGTACAAAAAGATCATGGGTGAGCGCTTGAATATCAAAGGTAAAATAGACAGTGCCAATAATGACATCTTTATGGGTCCGTTGCACGTAAGTTGGGGGCGAAATGGGTTGAGATAATTCGGCTAAATCACCAAATAATTTATCACTTAAGCCAATAAAAAATGTTCTTTCCCCTGTTGGGTTACTGGCTGATACGAATAATTCGCCATCTTCGAGCTCAATTTTAGAAGACTGGATATGAGGCACTTTTAAAATGCCGTTGATGATTTGCTTTGCAAGGTCGTCATCCAGTACCCAGACTGCATTCGCTATAGGCTCTTCAATAGAGTCGAGTAATTCGCTTTGTTCTTTAATAAGAGAACGTCTTGCATCAACAGCGACAAAAATAATCTCTATTAAAAATATAGCAATAGCGAAAAACAATGCGGTTGTAATAACCAACATAGTTTGTTTCCATGTTAGCGACTTGAACTGACGTTTCATTTTAGGGGGTCCTTTTATTCACCGTTCAATCGACAGATTTTTCTTGAATCGTTTCCTTTTATGTTCAATTTATCACTTTAGAGAAAAGTTCTGCCTTTGTCATTTAATCTCTGCTCTTTATCTATCCAGTCAGAATGAAGTATACTAACGCGCGTAATTAAGGTAATTAAATTTAAGGAATGGTTCACGTGAATCCAATCGTAAAGAGTTTTGAATATGGTCAGCATACAGTCACTTTAGAGACTGGGGTTATTGCACGTCAAGCAGACGCTGCCGTTTTAGCAAGTATGGGCGATACCACTGTCTTGGTTACTGTTGTAGGGAAGAAAGCTGAAGAGCCAGGACGTGACTTTTTCCCTTTAACCGTTAATTACCAGGAAAGGACGTATGCTGCTGGTAAAATCCCTGGTGGTTTCTTCAAGCGTGAAGGGCGTCCTTCTGAAAACGAAACATTAATAGCACGTTTGATTGACCGTCCAATTCGTCCATTATTCCCTAATGGGTTTACGAATGAAGTTCAGGTTATTATTACCGTTGTCTCTGTGGATCCTGAAATCAATCCAGACATCATTTCAATGATAGGTACCTCGGCAGCGCTATCCATTTCTGGCATACCATTTAACGGACCATTAGGTGTGGCACGTGTGGGTTATGTTAATGGTGAATATGTATTAAACCCTGATATGAGCCAATTGCCAGACAGTGATCTTGATTTAGTGGTTGCAGGTACTGAAGGTGCGGTATTGATGGTTGAATCTGAAGCCGCATCGCTACCTGAAGAAGTCATGCTAGGTGGTGTTGTCTATGGACATGATCAGCAGCAAGTGGTGATTAATGCCGTTAAAGAATTGAAAGCTGAAGTGAATAAGCCGACTTGGGATTGGACTGCACCGAGTGAAGATCAAGATTTAGTATCAAAAATCCAAGCATTAGCAGAAGCTGAATTAACCGCAGCATATCAAATTACGGCTAAGCATGAGCGTCGTGATGCAGTGAGTGCATTAAAGCAAGCGGTTATCGCTAAGCTTGTTGAAGAGAATGCAGAGACTGATGTACGCGAAGCGGACAAGTTACTGGGCAGTCTGGAAAAGAAAGTGGTACGTAGCCGTATCATTGCGGGTAACCCACGTATTGATGGTCGTGAGCCTGATATGGTACGTGCGCTGAGTGTCATGGCGGGAGTTTTACCCAGAACTCATGGTAGCTCTTTGTTTACACGTGGTGAAACTCAAGCATTGGTGACTTGTACTTTAGGTACTGAACGTGACGCGCAAAAAATTGATAGCATCATGGGTGAAACGACAAATCGCTTTATGCTGCATTATAACTTCCCACCTTATTCTGTGGGTGAAACTGGAATGGTTGGTTCACCAAAGCGCCGCGAAATTGGTCATGGTAAACTGGCTTGGCGTGGGATCAATGCGGTGATGCCGTCTGCGGAAGAATTTCCATACAGTGTGCGTGTTGTTTCTGAAATCACAGAATCAAATGGCTCAAGTTCAATGGCGTCGGTATGTGGTACGTCTCTTGCCTTAATGGATGCAGGTGTGCCGATTAAATCTTCAGTTGCTGGTATTGCAATGGGGCTTGTGAAAGAAGGTGATGACTTTGTTGTGCTTTCTGACATTCTTGGTGATGAAGATCATTTAGGTGATATGGACTTTAAAGTGGCGGGAACCCGTGACGGTATTACGGCGCTGCAAATGGATATCAAGATCGAAGGTATCACTAAAGAGATCATGCAAATTGCTTTGCAACAGGCTTATGGTGCCCGCGTTCACATTTTAAATGTGATGGATCAAGCTATTGATGAGCACCGTACTGAGATTTCAGATCATGCTCCTCGTATCACGAGCTTTAAAATAAACCCTGAAAAGATCCGCGATGTTATCGGTAAAGGTGGAGCGACCATTCGCGCTTTAACTGAAGAAACTGGAACTACCATTGAACTTGAAGATGATGGTACGGTAAAAATTGCCTCTTCTAACGCTGAAGCTACGAAAGAAGCCATTCGCCGCATTGAAGAAATTACTGCTGAAGTTGAAGTGGGCAGTGTTTATAAAGGTAAAGTGGTTCGTATCGTTGATTTTGGTGCATTTGTCACTATCCTTCCAGGTAAAGATGGTTTAGTGCATATTTCTCAAATTGCTGAAGAACGTGTTGCGAATGTGTCTGATTATCTTGAAGTCGGTCAGGAAGTCGACGTGAAAGTGATGGAAGTGGATCGTCAAGGTCGTGTCAGATTGTCTATGAAAGAAGCACAGCCTAAAGCGGAAACGCCAGCAGAGTAATCAATTAGTCGTTTTAATGATAAGGAGACGTTAGCGTCTCCTTTTTTTGTGCCTAAAATTAAATAATTGATACGGATTATTATGACTTTCATAGCTCTTAAGCATGGGGGTTGCTATGATTGATGCAATGAGCAAATAAACAAGGTTAAATGGATGAATCAAAAAATGCGAGCTGCTGTTGTTATCGCCATGTTGGGGATGAGTTTCTTATTAACGGCCTGTGTGTCGACACAAGATAAAGTAGACAGTGAAACAGGTCGATTGCTGGTTGCGCCGGTTCACCCGGATTATAAACTTGAAATCACCTTAGCGAAGTTAAATGAAATTTTAGCGAAAGCAGAATTATCCAATGAGCAGCGAGCACGTTTTTACTATGATCGAGGTGTTATTTATGATCGTGTTGGCCTACGTATATTAGCACGCATTGATTTTATGCAAGCTTTGAAGATAGTGCCTAGTTTGGCTGATGCTTATAATTTCTTGGGAATATATGATACGCAACAAGGAGAGTTTGAAGCGGCTTACGAAGCTTTTGACGCTGCTTTAGAGTTAGAGCCGAGTTATGATTATGCCTATTTAAACAGAGGGATTGCGTTATATTATGGTGGCCGAGCGCAACTCGCGACGGATGATATGGTGCTTTTTCATGCCGCAGATCTAAAAGATGGCTATCGAGTCTTGTGGTTATATTTAGCGGAGCGGGATGTCGATCCGGTTAAAGCGATGACGCGTATGGAGTATAACCGCCAGCACTTGACGAATGATACTTGGTCAACTGTGTTGGTGGATTATTATTTGGGTAAAGTCAGTAAAGAAAAAGTCTTTGCAGTTGCAAAACAAGGGTTAACTTACCCCAATGAATATGCTGAACGTTTATGTGAGGCGTATTTTTATATGGCTAAGATGGCATTGATAGACGGAAAAATAATCGATGCGACAAATTATTTTAGGTTGGCCCTAGCCACTGACATTTATGATTTTATTGAGTATCGTTATGCGCGTTTAGAGTTAGCTAAGATCGGCGATATGTTAAATAAGCAAGCAGAACAAGCAGACGCTGCGCCATAATAAGTGTATTACTTTTTCTTTCAAATGTGATTTCAAGTGTTCGAATTGCTTTGGTTGTAAAATCTTGCTCCTTCGGTAGTCTTTCTGCGAGGGAGCGGCTATAATTGCCGCCTTTGTGAACTCCATGAATTTCAAGGTTAACATGTCAGCCAATAAAGTTGAGGTCGATAAGCGCCGCACGTTTGCGATTATTTCTCACCCCGATGCGGGTAAAACGACCATTACAGAAAAAGTGCTTTTATTTGGAAACGCACTTCAAAAAGCGGGAACGGTAAAGGGAAAGAAATCAGGTCAGCATGCTAAATCTGACTGGATGGAAATGGAAAAAGATCGTGGTATTTCTATTACGACTTCTGTTATGCAATTCCCATATCATGATGCCTTGATCAATTTATTGGATACACCCGGTCACGAAGATTTCTCAGAAGACACTTATCGTACATTAACCGCAGTGGATTCTTGTTTGATGGTTATTGATTCCGCAAAAGGGGTTGAGCAACGAACAATCAAGTTAATGGAAGTGACTCGGCTGCGTGATACACCGATTGTCACCTTCATGAATAAACTCGATCGTGATATTCGTGATCCCATTGATTTAATGGATGAAGTGGAAGAGGTACTTAATATTGCTTGCGCCCCTATCACTTGGCCTATCGGTGCAGGTAAAGAGTTCAAAGGGGTTTATCATTTATTACGTGATGAAGTGATTTTATACCAAAGTGGTATGGGACATACCATTCAAGACTCTGTCATCATTAAAGGCTTAAATAGTCCAGAACTGGATGAAGCGCTGGGCAGTTATGCTGATGAGCTGCGTGATGAAATGGAGTTAGTGGTAGGCGCATCACATGAATTTAATTTAGAAGCCTTCCTGAAAGGCGAGTTAACTCCTGTGTTTTTTGGTACTGCATTGGGTAACTTTGGTGTTGATCATATTCTTGATGGTATTGCAGCGTGGGCACCGACACCCCAGCCACGGGAAACTGAGGTGCGAAGTGTTGAGCCTTATGAAGACAAATTTAGTGGTTTTGTTTTTAAAATTCAAGCAAACATGGATCCTAAACATAGAGATAGGGTTGCTTTTATGCGCATTTGCTCTGGTAAGTATGAGCAAGGCATGAAAATGCGTCATGTGCGTCTCGGTAAAGATGTGAACGTGAGTGATGCGTTAACCTTCATGGCCGGAGATCGTAATCGTGCACAAGCTGCTTACCCTGGTGACATCATAGGTTTGCATAATCACGGTACTATTCGTATTGGGGATACCTTTACTCAAAATGAGCAACTCCGCTTTACAGGGATCCCTAACTTTGCACCTGAAATGTTCCGCCGTATTCGCTTAAAAGATCCTTTAAAGCAAAAGCAATTGCTTAAAGGTTTAGTACAGCTGTCTGAGGAAGGAGCTGTACAAGTTTTTCGTCCTTTAGATACCAATGATTTAATTGTTGGTGCGGTTGGAGTGTTACAGTTTGAAGTGGTTGTAGGCCGCTTGAAGTCTGAATATAAAGTGGAAGCCATCTACGAAGCTATTAGTGTAGCAACGGCTCGTTGGGTGTATTGTAGTGATGACAGAAAGCTTGAAGATTTTAAGCGTAAGTGCAGTGCTAATTTAGCCCTTGATGGTGGTGATAATCTGACTTATATTGCCCCGACTATGGTCAACTTGAATTTATCAATGGAGCGTTATCCTGATATTGAGTTCGCCAAAACACGGGAAAATTAATGCCGCTTTCATATTAAACAAAAACAGAGCAATATTGCTCTGTTTTTGTTTAGGGTGCATATATTATTGAAGTTAACTTTATTTTGTGTCAACGCCAATGCAAAGGGATCATCATGATAGAAGATTGCTCAATTATTGACAGCCATGCTCATTTAGATTTTGATGTCTTTGATGCACACAGGGCAAAATTATTTCATCAAATGAGACAAGAAGGTGTTAATACTCTCGTTTTACCTGGTGTGTCTTCTCTGCATTGGGAAAAACAATTGAAAGTGGCTACTGAGTATCATTGTCCTTTCGCTCTTGGCTTACACCCATGGTATTTGACAGCAGAAAATAGTGAAAATGATGTTGGGGCACTTAAAGGCTTGCTTGAAGCCCATAAGTTGAATCTTAGGTTAGTTGCGTTAGGTGAGTGTGGATTGGACAAGCGATGCCAAACAGATTGGCAACTTCAGTTAAGGGTATTTCATCAACAAATTGCCTTAGCCAAAGAGTACGATTTACCGTTAATGTTACACTCTGTTAAATCTGATGGGGAAATGTTAGCTATATTGAGGTCTGTTAGACATCAAAAAACTGGTGTGATCCACGGTTTTTCTGGCGCACCAGAAGTGGCCAAAGCTTATTTCGCATTGGATTATAAATTAGGAATAGGCCCACTTTTACTGAATTCTAATGCCAAAAAACTGCGAAAAACCGTTCAAGAACTACCTTTAAATGCGTTTGTTATTGAGACCGACATGAGTCGAGAAGCGTCAAAAAAAACACCGTTTAGTACAAATATTGCACATATTTTACATTCGATTATTGATGAAATGGCGAAAATACATAAAAAATCACCTGTTCTTATTTCAAAACAACTTCGCATTAATACTTGTGAACTCTATAATATATAGAGACTTATTCTTGTATAATACTTTTGTTGTTTCGTTTTCTTTGTAATGTTAATGAAATAAAGCGTCAAAAAATTGATCTAAACAGAGTTTTTCCCTGTTTGCTCGGGTATAATCCTTGTTGGAAAAAGGTTGATTAACAACATAATTAAAAAAATGTTAACAATGGGGTTATGGTTAATGAATATACTTATGAGCTTAGTAGGGGTGTTCACCTTACTTTTGATTGGCTTTTTGTTATCGAATAACAAAAAAGCAATCAATAAGCGCACTGTCTTTGGTGCGTTGGCGATTCAAGCCGCATTTGGTGGATTTGTTTTATATGTTCCAGTGGGTAAAGACATACTGAAAACTGTGTCTGATAAAGTATCGAGTGTAATAGGCTATGCGTCTGACGGTATTGGGTTCTTATTTGGTGATTTAGCTCACTTTAAATTAGGTTTCATTTTTGCTGTAAACGTCTTACCTGTTATTATCTTTTTCTCTTCTCTTATTGCTGTTCTTTATTATCTTGGCATCATGCAATGGATCATTCGTATCATTGGTGGTGGATTACAAAAAGCACTAGGCACTAGCCGTACAGAATCTATGTCTGCGACAGCTAACATTTTTGTTGGTCAAACAGAAGCGCCTCTTGTTGTTCGCCCATTCATTGCGACAATGACCAATTCTGAGCTATTTGCCATTATGGTGGGTGGTTTAGCGTCTATTGCGGGTTCTGTTTTAGCGGGTTATGCACAAATGGGGGTGCCCATTGAGTTCTTAGTTGCCGCTTCTTTCATGGCAGCACCAGGTGGTCTATTAATGGCTAAACTGATGCACCCTGAGACTGAAACACCTAAAAACGATATGGATGAGCTACCAGAAGATCCTGATAAGCCAGCTAACGTCATTGATGCGGCGGCAGCGGGTGCGTCTTCAGGTATGCATTTAGCCTTAAACGTAGGTGCAATGCTACTTGCTTTTGTGGGTTTGATTGCCATGCTTAACGGCATCATTGGTGGCGTCGGTGGCTGGTTTGGTATTGAAGGGCTAACCTTAGAGCTTATTCTAGGTTATATCTTTATGCCATTAGCATTCTTAATTGGTGTACCTTGGAATGAAGCCTTAGTTGCAGGTTCATTTATTGGACAAAAAATTGTTGTCAATGAATTTGTTGCTTATTTAAACTTTGTGCCTTATCTAAAAGATGTCGCGGACGGCGGCATGGTTATTGCCGAAACGGGTCTACCTATGACGGCAAGAACACAAGCGATTATTTCATTTGCCTTGTGTGGTTTTGCTAACTTGTCTTCTGTTGCGATTATCTTAGGTGGTTTAGGGGCGATGGCACCAAATCGTCGTCATGATTTAGCAAGATTAGGGATCCGTGCGGTTATCGCAGGTTCTTTATCTAACTTAATGAGTGCAACATTAGCGGGTCTTTTCCTTGCCATCTAATTCATATTGAATGAAGAAGTAAGGTTATTAATATTGGCTCTCTGTTTTGATTCATCCATGTGGTTATTATCAAAATAAAGAGTCGATATTTACTCAATCGTTTTCCATTTTAAATGTTAACAATATTATTTATCGTTTATTTATTATTGATGGCTAAATTAGTCGATGATAAAGCGATTATGAATTTAACGTGCTGATAAAAATAGAATTTTTTTGATTAAAATAAATATTTTTTTCTGTAAATAATGTTGTGATCATGATTTTTTTAAGTAAAATAAAGCATAATAAAATAAGAACTGACATGATTAATATGAGCAGTCAACTTTTATCAATTCGGTCTAAATCGAAACAAAAGTAATAACAATTATAAAAAATGCTGACTCTTCAAAGAAAGAGCAGTAAACCATAATAATGGGGTTGATGATGAAAAATATAAAAACACTTGCCTTAGCGGCGACTGCTGCTGCCGCTGTATCTGCGCCAAGTTTTGCAACCGATTACGGCGATGATATCCATAAAAATGATTACAAGTGGCTACAATTTAATGCCATGTATTCATTAGGTGAAAGACCAGCTTCTTCAACTGCTGATGGTGACAATCATCATAATTATCTTGAAATGGAGTTTGGTGGTCGCTCTGGAATTGTCGATTTATACGGTTACGTGGATATCTTTAACCTAGGCAATGAAAGCAGTGAAAATGGCGATAAAAACCCAGGTTCTGGTACCAGTAAACTCTTTATGAAGTTTGCACCACGTTTGTCGCTAGATGCGATGACAGGTTATGATCTTTCTTTCGGTCCAGTACAAGAGTTGTATTTTTCAACCCTGTTTAATTGGGATGGCTTAAATGGTGAAGGTGTCAATGCATCATTTTGGGGGTTAGGTGCGGATGTCATGGTACCATGGTTAGGCAAGACAGGCATGAACCTCTATGCGCATTATGATATTAATCGTAAACAATGGAATGGTTATCAGTTCTCGGCTAACTGGTTTAAGCCTTTTGTTAACTTTGATAATGGCAGCTTCTTGGCCTTTCAAGGTTACTTAGATTGGCAGTTTGGTGCTGATTCTGACTTAGGTGATGAGTTTGTTCCTATGACCTCAAGCGGTGGTGATATCTTCTTTGGTCTATATTGGCATAGCGATCGTTACGCATTGGGTTATGGCCTAAAAGGTTTCAAAGACGTCTACTTACTTAAAGATAATGGTGGATTGGTTGGTCTTTCAACAACGGGCTGGTCACATTACTTCAGTGCGACTTACAAGTTCTAATCGAGCTTGAATCGTGAGCTAAAAGCCGTGTCTAACACGGCTTTTTAATTTTGTCAGTCATGATGTTACAAGCTTTATTTTGTAAGCAGGGTCACATTATTATTGAGTGTGATTTGTTTAAATGAAGGAGCTGATAAAAGCGATGATTAATCCGCTTAGCAGTCATGTCGAGCAGTGTTTAATGAATAGGTTTTTTTTGGTGGAATATCGGGATAACTTCTGATAAAAAGCCACAATGTATTGAAAATCCTATTCATTAAAAATTAATGTTTTACGTTAAATGGAATTTTTCGGTCCTTAAGATTTCATTCGAGATCTGGCTTTCGATCTTCAAGGAACCAAGTCGTTTATTGATTTATTGAACGATCCAGGTTGTATCCGTAGCGCACTTAAGTTCGCTATGCCTTGCTTATGCATAATGTACACTCTAATAATTTTCGATTGCAGCAGAATTTGGCATTAACCATAATGACAAATCGCCTGTGTTTTCTGTTGCTTTCAGATGATGGATTTTACTCATAGGGTTCATGGCTCTATGACCCAATTTACTCATTTTAATTTATTTCGGAGCACGATTATGAGCGATTTAAAACAAGCGGCCCAAACTGCCATTCAGTTAATGGACTTAACCTCTCTTAATGATAATGATACAGATCAAGTGATTATCGATCTGTGTCATCAAGCCTTAACCCCTGCAGGCCATACGGCAGCGATTTGTATTTACCCACGTTTTATTCCTATTGCTCGAAAAACACTTAACGAATTGGGCGCAGAAGATATTAAAATTGCCACAGTGACCAATTTTCCTCATGGTAATGATGATATTGCCATTGCCGTGTTAGAAACCCGAGCCGCTGTGGCTTATGGAGCAGACGAAGTGGATGTGGTATTTCCTTACCGAGCGTTGATGGAAGGGAATGAAACCTTAGGTTTTGAGCTTGTTAAAGCCTGTAAAGAAGCCTGTGGTGATGAGGTGAAACTGAAAGTTATCATCGAATCTGGCGTACTTGAAAAGCCTGATTTAATTCGCCTGGCGTCAGAATTGTCTATCGATGCCGGTGCAGATTTTATCAAAACCTCAACGGGTAAAGTGGCTGTAAATGCCACTCTCGAAGCGGCGGAAATTATGATGACTGTCATCAGTGAGAAAAACACACAAGTGGGCTTTAAACCAGCCGGTGGCGTACGTGACGCTGTCGCTGCGGCAGAGTTTTTAGCCGTCGCTGAGCGATTATTAGGAAAAGAATGGGCCACACCTGACACATTCCGTTTTGGCGCATCGAGTTTATTAAATAATTTATTAGCAACATTAGATTTGGCATCGGCAGTGGATACGTCTCAAAGCGGATATTAATGAGTTTTATCAATAAATCAGCGGGATAAATCCAGTCGAATTCACTTTGTTCTTCATGACAAGGGAGCTTAAAAATGTTGTTAGCACAAGAAATTATTAGAAAAAAACGTAACATGCAGATCCTGTCTCAAGAAGAGATTGCTTTTTTTGTTAAAGGAATAAGCAACAATACCATTTCTGAGGGACAAATTGCGGCTTTGGGCATGGCTGTTTATTTTAATGACATGAACATGGATGAGCGTATCGCCTTAACCCAAGCAATGCGAGATTCAGGGGATGTGCTTAATTGGCAAAGCTTAAACCTTGATGGCCCTGTTGTTGATAAACATAGTACGGGTGGGGTCGGCGACTTAGTCAGTCTTGTGTTAGGGCCTATGGTTGCAGCTTGTGGTGGCTATGTGCCTATGATCTCTGGCCGAGGATTGGGTCACACGGGGGGAACATTGGATAAACTGGATGCGATCCCCGGTTACCAGACCGAGCCAGATAGCGGCTTATTTCGACGCCTTGTGAAAGATGTTGGCGTGGCCATTATTGGACAAACTGCAGATTTAGTGCCTGCGGATAAACGGTTTTATTCTATTCGTGATAATACTGCAACAGTGGAATCGATTTCATTGATCACGGCTTCTATTTTATCCAAAAAATTGGCGGCGGGTTTAGATGCGTTAGTGATGGATGTCAAAGTGGGTAATGGTGCTTTTATGCCCACTTACGAAGCTTCTGAAGATCTCGCTCGTAGCATTACCCAAGTGGCTAATGGCAGTGGTGCGCAAACCAGTGCATTGCTGACGAATATGGATCAAGTACTGGCGACTTGTGCGGGTAACGCTTTAGAAGTGAAAGAAGCGGTGGATTTTTTAACCGGAACCTACCGTCATCCGGGTCTTTTTGAGGTGACTATGGGTTTATGCACAGAAATGCTGCTGTTAGGTGGATTAGCCTCCAATGAAGCGCAAGCTCGTGTTAAACTTAACGCCGTTCTCAATAATGGTATGGCTGCAGAGGTTTTTGCTCGCATGGTGTCAGGACTCGGTGGCCCAACTGATTTTGTTGAGCGCTCAGAGCATTATTTACCGCAATCAAATATTATTCGTCCTGTGTATGCCAAGGGAGCAGGTTATATTGCGGCAATGGATACTAGGCAATTAGGCTTGGCCGTTGTCAATTTGGGGGGGGGACGTCATCGACCGGGTGATGAGTTAGATTATAGCGTGGGGTTATCAAAAGTACGCTCCATTGGTGAACCTATTACGTTAGACACACCGCTTGCCTTTGTTCATGCGCAGTCAGAAGAGGCATTTTTGCAAGCTGAACAAGCCGTACAGCAAGTAGTGAAAATTAGTGAAGAAAAGCCTGATTTGGCTCCTGAAATTTATCGTTATATTCGTCAGTCGGATGTATAACGGAGTAAGATTATGAAACGTACATTTATTTTAATGCTGGACTCGTTCGGTATTGGTGCTGCCAGTGATGCGGCTAAATTTGGTGATATGGGTTCTGATACTTTTGGGCATATTGCCAAAGAGTGTGCTGAAGGCCGTGCTGATATAGGTCGCGCAGGCCCGCTTAAGTTACCTAACCTTACTCGTTTAGGTTTAGCCCATGCTTCTAAAGAAAGTGTCGGTCATTTTCCAGCAGGTTTTGAACAGAGTGAAGGTTTAAATGTTATCGGAACTTATGGTTTTGCCGATGAATTAAGTTCAGGTAAAGATACACCAAGCGGGCATTGGGAAATGGCGGGCGTACCTGTTCTGTTCGATTGGGGCTATTTTACGGATTTAACCCATTCTTTTCCTAAGGCGCTAACGGATGATATTCTTGCTAGAGCAGGGTTATCCGGTTTTTTAGGAAACTGTCATGCATCAGGTACCACGATTTTGGAGCAGTTGGGCGAAGAGCACATGCGGACCGGAAAACCCATTTTCTATACGTCTGCAGATTCTGTTTTTCAAATCGCTTGTCATGAAGAAACTTTCGGTTTAGACAATCTTTACACCCTTTGTCAAATTGTACGTGAAGCTTTGAGTGATTATAATATTGGCCGCGTGATTGCGCGTCCTTTTGTGGGTACAGGTCCAGATGACTTTGCTCGTACGGGTAATCGTCGTGATTATTCCGTTGAACCCCCTTCAAAAACTGTGTTGGATAAATTGAAGGAGGCTAATGGGCAAGTGGTCAGTGTGGGTAAGATTGCTGACATTTATGCACATTGCGGGATCACTAAAAAAGTGAAGGCGACAGGTCTTGAAGCATTATTTGATGCGACGCTAGAAGAAATAAAACTGGCCAAAGATAAAAGCATTGTCTTTACCAATTTTGTCGATTTCGACTCCCACTATGGTCATCGCCGTGACGTGGCGGGCTATGCGAAAGCCTTAGAATATTTTGATGCCCGTTTACCCGAACTGCTGGCGTTACTCGATGATGATGATTTGCTTTTACTCACTGCTGATCATGGTTGTGATCCCACTTGGCCGGGCAGCGATCATACTCGTGAGAGAGTGCCTGTTTTAGCTTATGGCGGCGGATTGACGGCGGGTTCTATCGGCCTTCGAGGCAGTTTTGCAGATATCGGGCAGTCTATTGCGACCTATTTTGATTTATCACCGATGGACTACGGTAAATCTTTTATTTAATTGACTAACATTCTGATTGTATAAGCTTAGTGAATAAGGCTTATACAGTCAAAAGACTTATATTTTTTACTATTTAGAGGTTATATCCATGGCGACACCACATATCAATGCTGTAGACGGTGCTTTTGGCGAAACAGTATTGTTTCCTGGCGATCCATTACGTGCAAAATACATTGCAGAAACATTTTTAGAGAATGTAGAGCAAGTCACCGACGTTCGTAATATGCTTGGTTTTACTGGTACTTATAAAGGAAAGCGTATTTCTATTATGGGTTCTGGCATGGGGATCCCTTCATGTTCAATCTACGCCACTGAGTTGATCAAAGATTACGGCGTTAAAAATTTAATTCGTATTGGCACATGTGGTGCGATTAGCACAGATGTAAAAGTGCGTGATGTGATCATCGCTATGGGCGCATGCACTGATTCAAATGTGAATCGCTTGCGTTTCAAAGGCAATGACTTTGCCGCTATTTGTGATTATAGCTTGCTTTCTGCCGTTGCTGATTCAGCGAAAGCTAAAGGCATTAACACTCGTATTGGTAACGTTTTCACTGCGGATTTATTTTACACGCCTGATCCACAAATGTTCGATGTGATGGAAAAAATGGACATTCTTGGTGTTGAAATGGAAGCGGCAGGCCTTTATGGTGTTGCTAAAGAGTTTGGTGCAAAAGCATTGTGTGTGGTGACGGTATCAGATCACATTCGTACCGGTGAGGTGACCTCTTCAGATGAGCGTCAAACAACATTCAATGAAATGATTGAAATGACATTAGAAGCGGCTATTACCTTGTAATATTAGCGGCTTTTTAAAAAGTGAAAATAGGGAGTATATCTCTTTATTTTCACTTTTTATTTGTGGTCAGTGGGTTCTTCCTTTTCTTCCTTTTCTTCCTTTTCTTCTTTGCTACGTGATTCTCTTCTTAAGTGTTTGATCAATTTTATTCGCGCTTTACGCCTATCAACATAGACACGTTTATAAGAGAGTGAACGTGAAAGTAACATACCGATAATGCCTGCAATAAGCAGCATGATTTGTTGTTGCTTCATATTCAGCTCATGAGCCGATTTGATATCATTTAAAAAAGAATTAGGTGTCAACCTGAGTTCAATATAACCTAAGTTTTCATTGTCTTGTAATATAGGTTCAACATAAGGGGGGTAGCTATTGAGTATACTTGTGAGTGTATGAGAGTTAGGGGTCAAGGGGGTATCACTGACTTGTTGTGCAAATGCGAGGCGGACGCCATCATGGTTAAAAATACTGGCCGACATGACTTTTGGATCTTGGATTAACGCATTGGCTAACCAGTTTAATTGTTGTTCATCGTTTAATTTTAGTGCTGGCGCTGCCGCATAGGCTGTTTGTTGCACAAATAAACGTGCCATCTTTTCTGTTTGGGACTTTAGAAGCTGTTGACCTTGTAGTAGGCTTGTTTCCCAGAGTTGAAACAAACTAATCATCAACAGAACCGCTATGATGATCTGAATAAGTCGACTAATTCTGTGGCTCTTTTTTAGACCTTTAAGGAAAAACACGTCGCACCTTAATTTATTGTATGCAAATTTTATCATAAATGATTTTGCAATATCCCGATAGTTGGAGAGAAATAAAGTAATGAAAAGTTTGACTGAAGTATCGTTGTTTCCTTGGTTACGAGATAGGACTTTGTCACAATGTATGATCCATGACGTGAGTTTTACTCGACATGAAGAAGCTCATTTTCCCACAGGCGCATTCAGATACCGTTTTATTTATCAGACGACAAATGATGAAAGGCTATTAGCCCAATATTTGATAGGAATAAAACAGGATATTTCTATCACAGTGATTGAAAGACAGTCTCAGTACTATTGCATTGAAATTGCACTAAAAATACCACTTAGTGATAAGGTGCTGAATACCCTTTTCTTTGACAGTACGATTGAATTATTTAGTTTACCAAGCAATTTGCCACTGCTGAATAAAGCGGGTGTTCTGGTGATGGATATGGACTCGACAGCCATTGAAATTGAATGTATTGATGAGCTAGCCAATATGGCGGGAGTGGGTAAAGCGGTGAGTGAAGTCACTGAAAGAGCAATGCAAGGTGAACTCGATTTTGAGGAAAGCTTGCGAGCGCGTGTGGCACAATTGAAAGGGGCTCAGGCTGGTATTATTGACGTATTATGCCAAGATTTACCGCTTATGCCGGGATTAGTCGATATGGTGGAAGAGCTTAAGTCCCATGGCTGGTATTTAGTGCTTGCCTCTGGAGGATTTACCGCGTTTGTTGAGCATTTGAAAGATAAGCTTGATCTTGATGCCGCGTTTGCTAATCAACTCGTTATTGAAAATAAGCAATTAACTGGCGAAGTTCAAGGACAGGTAGTGGATGCGCAATTCAAAGCGGATATTTTAAAAGCCTGTGCTAAACGTTGGAGCATAGACGCTGGGCAACGATTGGCCATTGGTGATGGAGCGAATGATATTCCTATGATTCGAGCGGCTGATTTTGGCATTGCTTTTCATGGTAAGGCTAAATTAACCCAAGAGGCTGATGTTGCTATTCATAAAATGGATTTAAAGGCACTACCTTTTTTATTGCTTTTAGCTTGAACTTGCACCTAAACTCTAACAGGGTTTGGGTGAAATCCCATATATAATCCAATTTTTTTGTTTTAAGGTAGACTAAAAAACTCTGTTTGAATAGTGAGTCTATCTTATTGAAATGATTATAACTTAATGATTTTACTTGTTTGGTGTTTTTTATTTTTTCCGATTAGAGTCATTAATCTTGTTTTTGTTATGTTAATTCAGTAAGTTGGTTGTTAGTTTTGTTATTATTGATGTGAAATTGTGAGCATAAGTCAACAATCTTTATTTATTCCCTATCATACTGGTCATTTACATTTACGGCAGATCATGCCCTTTGATAAGAGCAAACATCCGATCCCTATTTTGATGCTACACGGTGCTATTTCTAATGGTAGAATTTTCTATAGTGAATCAAATAAAGGACTTGCTAGCTACTTAGCCAGTCAAGGTTTTATTGTTTATGTCATGGATATTGAAGGACGCGGAAAAAGTATACCTAGACTGGGGGCGGGGTCTCATTTAGGGCAAGGTGAGGTGATCAGGGAGCAACTTCCCCTAGTACAACAATATATTTTGACTCAGCACCCTGAAATCAGCCAAGTGCACTGGTGTGCTCATTCATGGGGTGGAGTATTAATGGCGAGTGCTATCGTCCGTTATGATTATTTTCAACGGAATGTGGCTTCATTGGTGACTTTTGGTAGTAAGCGAAAAGTGTACATTAACTCCTTAAAAAAATGGCTAGTCATTAAATTTGGATGGGGATATTTAGCACGGTTTATTGCATGGAGAAAAGGGTATTTTCCGGCAGATAAATGGCGTGTAGGCATGGATAATGAGAGTGAATCTTCACTGAAGCAAAGTATTCAATGGGTCAATGGAGATTGGATTGACACCGATGATGGTTTTGACTATGCCAAAGCGGCGAAGAAAACCCAATGGCCTAAAACATGGTTTATTGCAGGGAACGGCGATAAAGTACTGGGTCATCCTGAGGATGTGAAAAATATGATTGAGGAATGCCAATTCCAAGATTTACAATATACACTTTTATCCAAAAAAGAAGGGTTTAAGCATGATTATGATCATGCAGGAATGCTGATCCATCAGGATATCACAAAAGAGTTTTTCCCCAGTGTTAGTGATTGGTATTTACATTTTTATGATTTATGTAAATAGATGAAGTTGGAATGTATAAAGGTTTATTTTAATCGTTTATTTTTCTCACTGAATATGGTATTTATTTTGGCCACTATTGGGGTATTTTAAATAACAGTAATTAATCGCATTATCAATACATTAGGTTAGTTTAAGATGGGATATTGAATAGTGTAAAGTATATTAAATTCAGTTCATAAGAGTTTGAACTTACCTATAATCTGAATGTCTGAGTATTCTGTATATAGAAATATAATGTCATTAACCCTTAATTATTGTGATAATATGCTGAATAAAATAAAGAAAATTTTAAATGCTCGAACAGATAAAAAGCTAGAACAAATGAAGAGAAAAATAGTCCTTTCTTCTTTGACTAAGGATAATATATGGTTTTATTCCCAGATGAAATCTGGAACAACTTATACTATCAATTTCCTTATTAATTATTTTACTTTGCATAAAAATAAAGTCCATGATTTTAGCGAACTGAAAAGTAAACTTAATTTCTTTCACAGTACTCATCAATTAATCAAAAGTGTATCACCATCAAAAATAATCAATGAACAAGAGAGTATTTTGAAGGGGTATGATTTTTCATTGATTGTTCATACTCATGAAAACATAATTGATTATTCTAAAAAAAGAATTTTAATGACAAGAAATCCCCTAGATTACATCGTTAGCAGTTATTTTTTTCATTATAAAAATAGAGGTAGTCATAAAAGTATCAATCAGTTATGGAAAAAGATTGCTAATTTATATATTGAAAATCATAATGCTCAAATGAAAATATTAAATGAACAACCCAAAACAACAAAATTGATCCAATATGAAACTTTAATTAATAATCCTGAAGAAACCTTTTATGATTTATTATGCTTTCTAAATGTGAAAGTTGTGAATGAGTTACTCACAGAAAGTATTGAGTTATCTTCTAAAAAAGCGGTTAAGAAAATGGAGTCATTAGAGGGAAAAGCCATTATTGCATCTTCAGAAAAATTTACAGGAAAATCTTTCATTCGAAGTGGTAAAGTTGGGGATTGGAAGGAGCATGTCGATGATAAATTATCAGAAGAAATACTTGATTATTTAGAATTAAATGGAATTAAAACAGATATGTTCAGTTACCATTAGTATCGTTTTTTATACACAAAAATTATTTATCTATTTTATCTATTTTATCTATTTTATCTATTTTATTAATTGGATTGATATATGGTTAAACTTTACATTCATATTGGTTCACATAAAACGGGGTCAACAACGATTCAACATGGGTTGAAAGAAAAATCAAAAGATGGCATGAAGGAAGGGTGGCGATACGTTAAAACACCTAAATGTGTAAAGCAACTCATGTGGGCACATGAATATAATACCACTCTCGTTGATAATTTTAAAAAAGCACTTAAGAAAAATATTAAGTTACATAATGAAATTAGCCATTATGTGATGAGTAGCGAATTTATTATGGGAAATCCTGATAATGGCTATAAGAATTCAGCTATAGCTGCAAAAATATTACGCAAAGCCACTGAAGAATATGATGTCTCCATTATCATTTACTTGAGGAGACAAGATGATTTTGTTGAATCTATGTATACTCAAAATATACACCAGGGAAGAACTATTGATTTTAATACCTTTTTTGAAGCTTTTAAAGTGGATGAAGCTTTGGATTATAGGCGAATACTTAATGATTTCGAATTGGAGTTTGATAAAGAGAATTTAATCGTAAAATCATATCACGCGGCATCTAAAGTGGGACTACTTAATGATTTTTCAGAGGTAATAGGTAGCCGTCTTTTATTAGAGTCGACAAGAAAAAGAAGTAATCCAAGTTATTCTAAATCTGCACTTGAAATAGCAAGAATATGTAATCCACATCTTCATAAAAAAGACCGACGGAAAATGAGGACAAGCCTTCAAGCTTCTATGATGAAAAAAAAGGAGGAGTCTTTTTCATTTTTATCGCCTGATTTACGGGAGAAATTTTTAATAAAATATATTGCTTCCAATAAAGCAGTGTCAGAGCGATTTTTTGGTGGTGATTTATCTCGTCTTTTCCCTTTAGCTAATAATAGCGTGACGGAAGAGACTCCTGCTCAAATAACGAATGAGCAAGTCGCAACATTGATTTTGAATATACTCAAAAAAGAAGATAAAGAAAATTTATTTTCCCGTGTCAGAAAATTTTTAGCTTCGCTGAGAAATATCAAGTTAAATAAGGTAACTCGTTTATATTGATAAAATTATCTCTCAGCGAAAGCATCACTTTAATCTTGTTTTTTATATTTTAAAGCGTGAAGTTGTCTGGAATTATAAATGTAATCGATTTATCGTGTTTTGGTATCTATCTTTGAAATTAAAATATTTAGGGGCTTTAGCATAAATTATATGGTTAGCGTTTTTAGAAAAAATACTTGCAGCAGTAGAAAATAAAGTGATGACATGATTAAACTTAATACCAAATAGTGCGACGAGTTCAACTGGAAAATCTTTGTTGATAACTATTGCATTGGGGAAATGTTTTTTATAATCCGTTTTCTCCTTTGGATGTGGTTTAATGATTATTTCTTTTTCGTTAAGGTTATACTCTTTCATTAACTTTGAATAGCCGAGTATTTTATCTTGTTCGGTACAGTTATTATCTTCATTGAGTGGTTGTGTTAGTAGTAAATCAAAGCTGTTATCGGGAATGTTTAATTCATTTGAATCGACATCAAATAGCTTTAAGATAATGTTTTTCTCATCATCTGTTTTTACTTTCCAGCTTTCTTTGATATCAATATGGATGACTTTATTTTTTAACTTATCTAATACCTTTATGGGTTCCGCAATGATAAACTGGTTTATTGATTTGAAGTGAGTGGCTTCTCGAAGATAAAGTCTTTTCTGTAGCGCACTAATAAAGTTTCTTTTTTTAGGCCCATTAATTAAATGTTGTCGTGTTCCAACACCATCTTCAATTTGTATTTGATAGGATTTTACTAAACTATTATCGATTGATTCTATGTTTCCAATTACTTTATTGTATTGATTAAAAAGGTTTTTTTGTTCTATTTTTTTCTTGTAAAAGTCTAGTGGGTTATAGATGGGTGATCGACTTATAGGTTTATTCTGTCCATTGTAGGCAGTATTCTCATCGATACAATGGACAGTTTCTTTTAAACGTGATATGAATTCAGTTGATATTCTATTGCCAAAAATGAGATAGTCTCTTTTTAACCAATCTTTATCATAAAGCATATATAAAAATAAGCTGTAGTAAGTGTTTTCATAAACTAAAATATTATTCATACTTTTAAGTGATCATGGATATCCTATAAGTTTAATCATTCTAGTATAAAAAGTTTTTATAAAGAAGTGATTCGAAATTATTTTCTTTTTTTACTTTAATTTTGTTGTATTTAATGACGCATTATGTTTAATTGTTGTTAAATCTGTATTGATTGACGTTTTAATGGTAGTCTTGTATTTCAAACTTGTTTTATTTGATGTGGGTTGTTGGTGTTATTTAATTATTTCTGTATTTTGCTTAAGAATTAAAGTAGGATTGAATTTAACTATCTTTCATTAATTTGTATGAGATGAGACGAAAAATCGTTGCAGTTATTCCTGCTAGGGGAGGCTCTAAGGGCATTCCTCGAAAAAATTTAGCATTGTTAGCTGGAAAACCATTAATTTGGTATTCAATTCAATCAGCTAAAGAAAGCGGTTTATTTGATGAAATCCTTGTTTCATCAGATGATGACGAAATATTACAACTGGCTATTAGTGAAAAAGTATTGGCTCAAAAAAGGCCCTTAACTTTAGCGCAAGATTTAACAACGTCTAACGAAGTGATCAATTTTATTATAGAAGAAAATAAGTATGAAAAAAGTGATCTTATTTGTTTACTTCAACCGACTTCTCCTTTTAGAACTGCTATTCATATAAAGAATGCATTCTCCATTAGAAATGAGCACTCGACGGTCATTAGTGTGAAAAAACAAAACAAATCAGTATATAAGACTTTTTTGTTAGGAGAGGACGGCTTTTTACAAGGGTTAGTTTCTTCTGAAGCGCCTTTTATTCCAAGGCAATTGATCCCTGATCTATATTTACCTAATGGTGCTATTTATATTTTTAGTGTTGAAAAATTTATTGAATCCAAGAATAAAATCCCTCAAACAAATATTGTTCCATTTGTAATGGAAGATATTGAAAGTATTGATATAGATTCTTCAGAGGATCTTATTATGGCTAATCAGATTTTGGAAAGTAAATAATGATTGAATTAGAGATTGCGGGTCGAAAAATAGGCAATGAACATCCTACGTTTGTTATTGCTGAAATCGGTATTAATCATGGTGGTTCTCTTGTCGTCGCCAAAGAGATGGTCGACTCAGCTAAGCGTGCTGGAGCAGAAGTCATTAAACATCAAACTCATATACTTGATGATGAAATGAGTGGATCTGCAAAAAAAATTATTCCTGGCAATACAACTAAATCCATTTATCAGGTGATGGATGAATGCAGCTTAACGTTAGAAGAAGAGATAGAGCTTAAGCATTATGTTGAAGCGCACAATATGCTGTATATCAGTACGCCATTTTCTAGAGCCGCTGCAGATTTCTTAATGGAGCAGAATGTCCCTGCATTTAAAATTGGCTCTGGAGAATGCAATAATTTTCCTTTAATTGAACATATTGCAGGTTTTGGTAAGCCTATTATTCTCAGTACTGGTATGAATGATATTAAAACCGTTGATAAAGCGGTTGAAATAATGGAAAAAGCGAATATTGGTTATGGGTTACTGCATTGCACTAATCTTTACCCGACACCACCTGAACTCATCAGGCTTGGGGCCATTTCACAAATGCGCGCTCATTACTCCAATGCTGTCATTGGATTATCTGATCATTCATTAGACAATTATGCTTGTTTCGGGGCTGTTGCCGTCGGTGCCAATATAATTGAACGTCACTACACGGATCATAAACAGCGATTGGGCCCAGATATTGTGTGTTCTATGGATGAGAAAGAACTTAAAGAATTGATCCATGGTTGTGAAGTCATACGTCGTGCTAGATTTGGTGAAAAAAACTTACTTGAAGAAGAGCAAGTGACTCGTGATTTTGCCTATGCATCAGTAGTGGCGATTGATGATATTAAAGCCGGTGATATATTGACAAAAGATAATATTTGGGTGAAAAGACCTGGAACAGGTGAACTCAGTGCAGCAGACTTTGAAGGTCTTTTAGGCAAAAAATCAACTCGAAATATTGCCCATGATGAAATGCTAAAACAGACTGATTATGAATAAAAAAATTTTATTTATTACTGGAACGCGTGCTGATTTTGGTAAACTCAAGCCCTTGATATATGAGTGTGAATCTAGGTTTGACACGCATATCTTTGTTACGGGAATGCATATGTTGACCAAATATGGCTCGACATATAAAGAGGTTTATAAATCTGGTTTTAAGCAAGTTTATCAGTTTGTGAATCAAAATGCTGACGATAAAATGGATGCTATTCTAGCGAAAACAATTATAGGGTTATCTGATTTTGTTACCGAGCTTAAACCCGATATGATTTTTGTTCATGGTGACAGAGTAGAGGCCTTGGCCAGTGCGATTGTAGGGAGTTTAAATAATATTAAAGTCGCTCATATCGAGGGAGGCGAAATTTCGGGAACTATCGATGAGCATATTCGTCATTCTGTGAGTAAGTTATCTCATATACATTTTGTTTGTAATGAACAAGCTAAAAAAAGATTAATTCAATTGGGCGAATTAGCCCAGTATATTTATCCCATTGGTTCTTCAGATATGGATGTGATGATAAGTGATAAGCTACCCACATTGGCTGAAGTGAAATTCAGGTATGATATTGAATTTGAAAAGTTTGGTATTGTACTTTTTCATCCTGTGACGACGGAAATTGAAACATTACATGATGAAATTAAAGTCTTTATCGGAAGCCTGAAGAAAAGCGAACAGCAATATGTTGTAATATACCCTAATAATGATCTTGGCAGTCATCTTATTTTATCTGCTTATGATGAGTTAAAAGGTAATAAAGACTTTGTTGTTATTCCTTCTATGCGCTTTGAGTATTTTTTAACATTATTAAAATATAGTCACTTTATTATTGGTAATAGTAGTGCCGGCGTACGAGAAGCTCCTTTCTATCAAGTTCCGAGTATCAATATTGGTACTCGGCAACATAATCGTGCTCAATCTAAAAGTATCTTAAATGTTACAATGCGTGAAGATGAAATCATGCAGGCGATGACTCGTATCAATCAGGGTCATATAACGATAGAGTCTATTGATGAGTTTGGTGATGGTCGCAGTGCTGAGAAGTTCATCGAAGTCATTACTCAAGAGTCATTTTGGCAGGCTCCAGTACAAAAAATATTTAATGATTTATAGTCTCTTTAGTCAACATCTTGTTATTTCAAAGATGTTGATTTATACCCGTGACTGATGAATCCCCAGTTTTTTTACTCACAGGTGATTCCCAGGAAGTTGATTTTATTTGGGAACTT